>JASLZV010000002.1:0-6863 GCA_030754715.1 Phycisphaerae bacterium | reverse complement strand
CCGGCTGGAGCGCGCCGACTCCCTCTGGAATGAGGATCGCGACCAGGGTTTGGCCATGGTTCAGGAACTTCACCAGGCCATGCCGCAGAACCTGCCGGTGGCTGAAACGCTGATCAACATGAATCTGCTGCTTGGGCGGACGGACCGCGCAAAGACCGTTCTGGAAAAGATGGTCACCGCGCACCCCGACAATGAGAACCTTAAGTTCCAGCGCCAGCTGTTCGATGCGAGCCCCGAGAGGCGGGTGAAAATGCGATTGGAGCAGGTCGATAAGATCGCTGATCCGTTGCGACGCGCCCTGACAAGGGCGCGCATCCATGGCCAGGTGGGCAATCGTGAAGAATACGTCCGGTCTCTGGAAGAGGCGGCAAAAATCAACCCGGATGCGCCGGTGGTCATCCAGATGCAGTTTCGCAATGCGCTGGCGCGAAAGGACTGGGAACTGGTTCGTACGGCCGTCGCCAGAGCCAAGACGGGTGATGAAAACTATGGGCGAATCCTGGAGGCTCAGGCCCTGTTGGCCCAGAACAAGTATCATCAGACCGTTGATGTGCTTACCCCGGCCCGCAAGGAGTACCCGGACTCAAAGATCATACTGCGCCTGCTGGGACGGGCCTACCTGTTCCTGAAGGATATCGATCAGGCAGCGGAAGTCTATGGCGTTCTGGAGAGCAACGACCCCGGCGACTTTGACGCCTTGAAGGGGCTGGCTGTGGTTGCGGAAATGCGGGGGGAAAAGGAGAGAAATGAACGTTTTGTTGTCCGGGCCTACCGCAACCCGGCGGGCAAGCGAGACCACTACATTCGTATGCGACACCTTGAGATCGAGGAAAAGTACGCCAAGGGTGATGAGATCCGTAAGATCATCGACGAGCGTGAACGTCTCCTCAAACAGCGCCCCAACAACCTGGACAATGTCGAACATCTAGCTGGCATGTATGAACTGCGCACCAAGGAATTCGACAAGTCCGAGAAGATGTACCGCTACGGTTTCGAGAAAAGTGGACAGTCGCTGCGATGGGCGCGGGCCTTGGCGTTTTTCTACGCGCGGATAGGCCAGTCGACCAAGGGTGACACGTTGCTGCAAAACGGAGTTCGCCAGACCAAGGACAAGGCACAAAAGGTGAGCTGGCTGGTGCTGCAGGGTGATTACCTGATGCTTTATGACGCTAAGCAGGCTTACAACGCCTACAGTCAAGCGATCTCGACCGATCCGTCGAACCCGATAGGGCACAGGGCGTTGGCCGGCATGCATGAGCGGCAAGGCAATTGGTCCAAGGCTGCCGTTGCCATGGTCAACTACCTAGCCATTGCCCGGGAAGACACGCGGGGGCAGAAAACTCTGATCCGGTACCTCATCTACGCTGGTGAATATGACAAGGCCGGAAAGGAGATCGCCGCGATATTGGACAAGACTCCGGCCGATGCCAAGACGCTGATGCTGAAGGGGGCTCTGCACGTGGCGCGCGGCGAGGCAGGCAAGGCGCTGCCGCCGCTGAGCCAGGCCCTTGAGAAGAACCGCAATTACGTTTCCGCCCTGATTATACGGTCGCGTGCATACCATATTCTTGGCGAGATGGGACGGGCCAGGGCCGATCTTGAGCGGGCCCGGGGGCAGTCAAATGCGCCAGACGTTGTCATGGAACTGGTCAATCTGTACGTCCGCTTGGACGACCTCGATAGCGCGCAACTCAGCCTGCAGGGAATCATGTCGAGAATTCCCACCTACCAACCTGCCGTCCGGCGACTGATCAACCTTTGCATCATGCGCAAGAAGTGGCCGAAGATGGAGAGAGAACTTCGCAAGGCGAAGAAACTGTTTCCCAAGGAGCCTTACTATTGGCTAACCGAGGCGGAAATGTGGAGGCAAAGGAACCGCCTCGACAAAGCCATTGGGGCCCTGGGCAAGGCGTTCGCCTTGGTCCCAGGCTCCCCCGACGTGTTGCGGGAGTACTTACTGGGGCTGGCTATCGCAAAGCAGTACGACACCCTCCTGACCGTCTCGAAGCCGTATGAGACCAGGCCCGGCTGGGGCGAGTGGATCAAAGCGCTCCGTGCGCGGGCGATGGCTGGAAAGGGGCGGACAGAAGATGCCGAAGACCTGTTCATTTTGGCTGTCACCCATGCCCGGACGCGGGAGCTGGGGTTCATCGTAAACCAGATTCGTGCTACGTACGGTACTGGGCCGGCGGTGGCGAAACTTGAGGCATGGGCGCGTCGCCGCCCGGGAGACTGGCTGATGCAAGTCTTGCTGGGCGACCTATACATCAGAGTGGCCAACGTACCGGAAGGCTCTCTATCGCCCGAGCAGGTAAAGGTTTATCGAGCCAAGGCTATTTCCGCCTATCAGGCCGCCCTGGGTATGGCAAAGGGAACCAACCAGACCGGCCCGATCAATTACCGCCTCGGTAGCGCGTACCATCTCGATGGGAAGTACAGCCAAGCCGAGCAGGCTTACTTGGCGTGCCTGAAAGTTTCTCCTGACAACTACGGAGCATTGAATGATCTGGCGTATTTGTACGTCAACGAGACGGACCAGCCCGACAAGGGCCTGCCTTACGCGCAGAAGGTCGTCAAGTTCCGGCCCCGAGACGCCACTATCTTGGATACTTACGGGTGGGTGCTTGCGAAAATGGAGAAATATGACCAGGCGAGCAAGGTCCTGGAGCAGTCAATCGAGCGGGAGCCCGCCATGCCAGCTAGCCGATACCATCTGGGCTGGGTACACGAGCAGACCGGGCGGATGCGGGAGGCGAAAAAACAATATCGATTGGGGATTGAATTAGTCAGCCAAAAAAAGGGTGATCGGTTGTATAAGGTCTTACAGAAGGCTTGGAAACGGGTTGGCGGAAAGTAGCCTCCCGGGGAGCAGCGATCCATGACGGACTTACAAACACGAGAACGTCTTGTGAATATCGTTCCCGGCGGTGATGCGCCGGTGCGCAAACCACCGGCGCCTCAGTCGGCCCCCGATGGCGGGCTGACCGGTCGGGACATCCTGCGCATCGTGCGCAGGCGCAAGTGGCTGATTATTGTGAGCGTGGCGGTTTTCTTCATCATGGCCTTTGCGGGCACGTGGTTTTGGTTGAAATACGCGCCTCGGTATACCGCTTCGGCCTATGTGGGAATTCTGGCCAGGAACGCCAGAGTTATGGATGAGACGGTCCGCATGGTCGGCAAGACCAAACTGGAAATCATCAAGAAATCCTACGTACAGATGGCGCTGAGAGAAGCCGTGCTGAAGCGCGCACTGGGACAGGACGTGGTCGGCGGCGGCAACTCGCTTGATCGGATCAGACAGACCGACTACTTCAAAGTCGACAAGGCCAATATCATCACCCGCCTGCAAAAGGATATCAAGGTCGCGTCCGTCCGCGACACAAAACTAATCGTGATTTCGATGAATGGCCCCAATCCCAGGCAACTGCCCAACATCGTCAACGCTGTTGCACAAGCCCTGGTGACCGAAAACCACCAAGGCACCAGCAGCGATCGTGTCAAGCGGATCCGGCATTTCCAGGAAACGCTTGACCGCCTGAAAACGGAACAGGGAATCCTGCGCAAGAGAATCCAGGATCTTATTGGCGCTTCTGAGGTCCCTATGATGCGGGGACGGCGAAACATCCAGGATGTCCAACTCCAGACCTTGGGGGCGGAACTGACGGGCTTGGAACTGGCACGCGCTCAGTCCGAGGCGGGCCTGAAAGCCCATCTGGAACAGGAGCAAGCCGGCACGCTGCCGGCTTCACCGACTGTGCTTAGGGCACTCGACCTGGACCCCATCGTCCGCTCGCTCCGGAACAGCCAGGAGAATCTGCAGATCGAACTGGAGACGCTTATCGAGCGGCTTGGGGACGGACACCGAAGGGCAAAGACAACCCGCGACCGTTTGGCCAACGTCAGAAACAGCCTGGCCGCCAAGGAAAAGGAACTCATTGCCCTGCAGATCAGCGCCATTAGGCAGCAGCGGGAGGCGGAACTGGCAGCCATCACCGAGCGTTTACTGGCGGTTCGGTCCAAATACAACGAGGCCGCTTCTGAGGCCCGCGACCTGGCGGTGCGTTTGGGAAAAATCGAGGAATTCACGCAGGAACGTCAGCGTCGGGAAAGCGAGATTAATCAACTGGATAGCGCCGTGCTCCGGTTTACCCTCACCCTACAGGCCGATGCGCCTATGGAGATAGAGGGGCTGGCGGAGATACCCAAGAAGCCCTCTTGGCCCAAGTGGACCGTCACGATACCGCTGGGAGTGTTCCTTGGACTGGTTGTGGGCTTGGGTCTGGCTATTCTGTTGGAACTGATTGATACGTCCATCAAAAGCCCCTCGGACGTTTCGCGCCGCATCAATCTGCCTCTGCTGGGCATGATCCCGCATGAAGACGACCTGGACGAGGAAATCGAGGACATGCGCACCGCACTGTTGAGCCGCCAGGACTCCTTGGTGGGGGAGGCCTTCCGGCAGGTACGCACCTGTCTGTTGTTCAGCGGCCCACCTAGCGAGCGGCGGAGCTTGATGGTCACCAGTCCTTCTCCGGGCGATGGGCGGACCGTCGTTGCGACGAACCTGGCCGCTTGCATCGCTCATGGCGGGCGGAAGGTTCTGCTGGTGGACGCCAATTTCCACCAACCCACCATCGACCAACTCTTCCCTCAAGCCCCCCAAGGTGGGCTGAGCAGCGCTCTGGTTGGACAGGCCGACTGGACTGACCTCATTCACCAGGTTGAGGAAAACCTGTACGTGCTGGCTTCTGGGCCGCTACCGCCCAATCCGGCTGAACTCTTGGGCAGCGAGCAAATGGGGACCGTGATTAGCGAGATGACCGCCCAGTACGACCAGGTGTTATTCGACGCCGCGCCGATGCTGGTCGTTACGGACCCCGCGGTTCTCAGTACGCTGGTGGATGGTGTGATTCTCGTCGTTCGCGCCGGGGCCAGCACCTATGGTGTGGTCCAGCGAGCCCGGGACATGCTGATGCGCGTTGGGGCACACGTCATCGGGGCGGTGCTTAACGGCGTCCGGGTGACTGCCGGCGGATATTTCAGAAAGAGTTACGACACGTTTTACGAGTACCGCGGCGAACAGGCACAATTGCCAGAAAAATAGTCTCTTCGGCCATGCGCCCCGTTCCCGTTTGCCATTGCATACTGAGATCCGATCGCTGCCCGGCTCACGGCTGCCGGTTCGAGGGCTTTGTTTTCATCTTCACCACTCTCCGGTGAATGCAGGTTCGTGCTCAACTATCGAACTCATCCCCGCGGAAGGTTTGGCCCAGATAGGTCCTGCGCACCAGTTCGTCGTTGATCAGGTCGCGTGGTGAACCCTCGCGCAGGATCTTGCCGTTATCCATAATGTACGACCGGTCGGTGACTGTGAGCGTCTCGCGAACGTTGTGATCGGTCAGCAGGATGCTGATCCCGTGATCCTTCAGCCCGCGGATTTCCTGCTGGAGATCCTGCACCGCGATGGGGTCCACGCCGGAAAAGGGCTCATCCAGGAGGATCATTGTAGGGTTTGTTACCAGGGCCCGTGCGATCTCTAGTTTACGACGTTCCCCACCCGAAAGTGTACGAGCCAGTTGCTTACCCAGGTACGTCAGTTGGAACTGCTCCAGGAGATGGTCGCACCTTTCATTGCGTGCGGCCTTGGGTAGTTTCATCGTCTCGAGGATGGCCATGATGTTGTCGCGGATGCTGAGGCGTTGAAATATGCTGGGCTCCTGGGACAAGTAGCCCATCCCGGCGCGAGCCCGCTTGTACATGGGCATCTTGCTGACGTCCACCCCATCGAAGGTTACCGTACCGTTGTCGGGGGCGATCATGCCGATGGTCATGCGGAAACTGGTGGTCTTGCCCGCGCCGTTTCTGCCCAACAACCCGACGATCTCGCCCTGGTGGACTTTAAAAGACACGCGGTTTACGACGGCTCGACCGCTGTAACGCTTAACAAGGTTCCTTGTCTCAAGGAGCACCATTGTCGCTATTCCTATCATTCAAATTTTGATTGTGGATAACTTGTGCAGAAAGATATAATTGCCCTGTGTGGGGGTCTTCGGGCCAACCGGCCAAAGCATGCCAGGTTTCAAGGTCGGCGCAATTCCACAGGCATCGATGAATCGTATCGGAAAAACCACCTTCCTAAGCGGTATACGCACAACACATTGCCGCAGGTACCGTGTTTTGGCCACCCTCTAGGGGCTTTGGCACACTCAAGCCGCCTCGTCTGCACTTCGATGCCCCCCTGACATCTTTGGGATATTCAGCTGGGGCCTATTGTGGATAACTCGGCCGAAAATGCCCATTTCAACCAGGTTTTCGGCCCTTTGGGGCCATTGCCGCCCGCACCATCACCAGGGCCGAACTCGCTTGGAACTCGCTGTGCTTGTCATGTTGCCCTACCCTTGCAACAACGTCGGCTGGCCCAACGCTAGCGGATCAGCCGCATCCTACCCACATTCGGCACGATGGGCAAGCCCGGAAGCAGTGAAAGGCGAAATCCCGCCGGCCAGTACACGAACATCGCCTTGCCAATCAGATTGTATCGGGGTACCGTGCCCAGATGGTACAGCAGCCGGCCGTCGCCATCGCGCAGCCGTAGCGACGGGGCCGCCTCGATCCACCCACGGGAGTCCAGGCTCTGGGGGCTGTTGTCGCCTAGAACGAAGAACTCGTCCAAGTCGTCCGGCTCGTTCTTTCTGTGTTTGGCCAGCCGAATGGGATTGTTCATTACCCCCCAGCCGAGTTTGCCCACCGATGGGCTAACATCAGGGGACCTTGCGTGTTTCAGCAGGAAATCGGGACGGGGTGTGTCGAGGGGGCTGGGAGGGCGGCCAAGCTGGAAATTCGTGTAGTACACGTCCCGCATC
>JASLZV010000029.1 GCA_030754715.1 Phycisphaerae bacterium | reverse complement strand
GTAACTTACCCCCCCCTCAAACTTGTGCCCCCGAACGACCTTCCAGCCCCCGGGCGTGGTGGCGCCGGATCGGATCTGGCTGCCGCGGAGAAACTTCACCGCCTTGTCGATGACGGGTTTGAATCGCTGCGGCCCGGCGGCGACCATCGCCATGATCGCGATCGAGGTGGTGTAGTTGGACAGGCCCATCCGCGGTTCGTAGAATCCGCCGTCCTTGCGTTGATAGCCCAGCAACACCTGGTAGCCTTTGTGGACCACGGGGCTGTCGAGCGAATAGTCCCGATGGGTGATGAGGGCCTTGAGGACCATGGCGGTGATGGCCGGCTTCATGGACCCCTGCCCCAGCGACCAGCCGCCGTCGGACTCGCGTGCGGCCAGCAGGAACTTTACCCCGCCGTCGATCAGTTCGCCCGCCCGGGCCCTATGGGCATCGTCGAGCGGTTCTTCAGGCGCCTTTTGAGCCTCGCGCGCCTTTGGGACCTCGCCGGCAGCCCCGGCGGCAGCAATCACCAGAACCGTCAGCGTCAAGTGTCGCAAGCCACACATCACAGGGGCATCCTTTATACTTCCCGCCCACGCCGGCGATTGGGGCGCATGACGGTGCATATCCCCGGGGCCCAAGAGCCCGAGGGGCTATTTGTTTCGGTGGATTGAGAAAAACGTCAGTGACATCACCTGCAAGGCGATGGCAATGAGCGCCCAGAAGATTGCGTCGTTCAGTCTGGGGTGCGAGGCGAGGACCTTGAGCACCGCAATCAGCAGCGTCAGCAGCGCCAGCATCTGAACGATTCCGCCGGCGAGTTTGAGAAAACTGAACTCCTCGTGCTCTCCCCGTCGAACCAACCTGCGCAAGTGCGAGAGTATTTCCATGCGAACCTGACTGTCGCTCATGGAGACCGGTCCGGCGCGCGGGTCGCCCTCCTGCGCCCTGGCGCAATCCGGTTGTACTTCCGAGGCAGCCGGGGCGGTGGCTACCGCAGCCGTGGGGCGCGCGGAGTCCCACGTAGCCGTGCGGTCGGTCTCGCGCAGGACGATGCGGGCGGCATCGACGAGGTTTCGCACGGTGAAGTCGGCCTGCACATCTTCGTCGGCGCCTTCGGCCGAGGACACCTCGCCGCCCAGCCGCATACGAATGGTCCGGCAGCCGGCGCGATGACCGGCCTCGATGTCCCTCGGGCTGTCGCCCACCATCCAACTTTGCGACAAGTCGATGTCGTGCTCCTTCGCCCCCTTCAGCAGCATCCCCGGTTTGGGTTTGCGCAGGTCGGACTGCATGGCGTATTTGTCGACCGTGCCCTCGGGGTGGTATGGGCAGTAGTAGATGGCATCGAGATGCGCGCCCTTGTCGGCCAGTTGTCGGCGCATCTCAGCGTGGATTTTTTCGAGGCTCTCTTCGGTGAGGATGCCCCTGGCGATGGCGGATTGATTGGTGCAGACGACGATCTTGTATCCGGCCTGGTGGAGCGACTTTATCGCCAGTTCCACCCCCGGCAGCAACTTCACGGCGTCTGGGTCGCTGAGATATCCCGGGTCCTCGATGAGCGTGTGGTCACGGTCCAGAAAGACAGCCCTGTTCATCGTCATTCACTCCTGTGCGTTCGGCACTGCTTGGAGCCGGTAGTTCACCCCCCGCCGCCATCGTTGACGACGCGGTTGATGATATCGGTGGTGCTGAGTCCGTCAACGAGTTCCAGCGTCCGGACGGTCCCGCCGTATCCTTCGACGATTTCGCGCCCCACCACCACCGGCGTGGCGCCACCCTTGACCAGCAACTCGGGTTTCAGCAGGCCCAGCAGCGCCTCGGGGGTGTCCTCGTCGAAGATCGTAACGTAATCGACGCACTCCAGCGCGCCGAGCATTTCCGCCCTCTCATCGGCCGGGATCACCGGGCGGGTGGGGCCCTTGAGCCGTCTGACGCTGTCGTCGGAATTAATCGCCACCACCAGGCACGTTCCCAACTCGCGGGCCTGCCGGAGGTATCGCACGTGTCCGACGTGAAGCAGGTCGAAACAGCCATTGGTGAACACCACCGTCTGGTCTCGTCGACGACGGCGGGCCAGTTCGTCCTTCAGTCGTGCACGGTCAACGACCTTTCCGCCGCGAAGTCCGACTGTCGAACGCAGTTCGTCGATCACCTCCCAGCGTGTGACGGGCACGACGCCGAACCGTTCGACGGCCAACCCGCCGGCTACGTTGGCCAGCGCCACGGCGTCGGGCAGGTCGCACCCCGCCCCCATCGCCAGCGCCAACATGGCCAACACCTCGTCCCCGGCGCCGCTGACGTCGTACACCGACCGCGGCCTGGTGGCGATTCGCCGCCCCGGACCGTCGCCTTGACAGAGATAGGCCCCTTCCTTGTCCAGCGTAATCACCACGGCCTCGGCGTCGGTGGCCAGGCGTATCTTCCTGGCCGCCCGCGCCATTGATTCATCGTCGCGGATTTGCTCCCCGGCGGCCAACTCGGCCTCGTACCTGTTGGGCACAAGCAGCGTCGCGCCGCGATAGCGGCGGTAGTCGCTCACCCTGGCGGGGTCCACCACGACGGCCAAGCCGACCTTGCGGGCGTCGGCAATAACCTGTGGTGTGTGCGCGTTGGAAAAGACGCCCTTGTTGTAGTCCTCCAGGGCCAGCACCTTGGAGTTTTGCAGTTCGCTGCGGACGGCCGAGCGAAGGTTGGTCCGGACTTTGTCGTCGATGCCCTGGGTCGATTCGGAATCGACGCGGAACATCTGCTGGGCGTGTCGGTGCTGGGCCAGGCCGACGTAGCGAGTTTTGACCGTCGTGGGCCAGTCGGCCAGCCGCACGAGTTGTGATGTATTGGCCCCGGTTTCGTCCAGCAGGCCTTTCAATTTTTTGCCATCATCGTCCTTGCCGACGACGCCGACAGGGGCCACCTTTCCGCCCAGAGCGACGATGGCCTGGACAACGTTGCCCGCCCCGCCGATCAAGTCCTCCTGGCGAACGCGTCGGAGAACCGGCACGGGGGCTTCGGGGCTGATCCTCTCGGCGTCACCGTAAACGTACCGATCGAGCATGAAATCACCCATCAGCACGATTCGCTGCGAGCCGAACCGATCCAGAATCTCTACCATCGCTTCCACGTGAGTAATTGTAACTGTGCCCCCCTGCCAACGCAACGCTCACGAGCGGGGGGCGAGAGTTCGTATCCTGTCTGTGAGTTCTTCGGCGCCCTGCACGACATCCATCTCCACGGCCACCTGCCACAGCGGCAGCGAAAAGCCCTCCGAGTCGATCTTGACGGCATCCTTCTGGGTGGTAACCATCACCTCCGCACCGGCTGAGCGGGCCTGTCCGGACAGCGCCTCGGCGGCGGCGGGGTCGTACCGGACGTGGTCCGCCAAGGCGCAGCACCCCGCCAGATCGGCGCCGAGACGCCGGACCGTCATGAAAAAGGCCTCCGGATTGCCCAGGCCGCAGAAGGCAAAGGCCCTCTTGCCCCTCAGGGCCTCCAGTGGGACGTGCTCGCCGGCGGGGTCGATGAGTTTCGTGGGCCTATGCACGGCCAGGTGGACCGCCACGGCGGGCGCCAACCTGGCGATCCGGGCGCGTAGGCTGCTGAGTTCGGTCTCTTCCACATGGTCGCTTCGCGTAATAACAATCGCGTGGGCGTCCTTGAGGGCGGTCAGGGGCTCGCGGAGCAGCCCCCGCGGGAGGCAGTGACCAAAGCCGAGGGGACGGCTGGCGTCAACCAGCACGATGTCCAAGTCGCGTCGGAGGCGTCGGTGCTGAAAGCCGTCGTCCATCACCAAGACGTCGGCGCCGGCGGCGGCGTACCTCGCCCCGGCCAGGCGGTCGGCGTTGGTCACTACCTCCACGTTGCACAGGCGATTGAGCAACTCGGCTTCGTCCGATTTGCCCGCGGTGGCCTTGTATCCGCGGGTGAGAATCGCGGGCGTTGCCCCGGCGTCCTTAAGCCGCCACACCACCCAGGCAACCATGGGGGTCTTGCCGGTCCCGCCGGTGGTCATGTTGCCCACGCAGATCACCGGCAGGCCGGCGGCGTGCGACTTCCTGAGGCCGCTTCGATACGCCCATCGTCGCAAGTGCATCACGCGGGCGTAGGGCACGGCCACGGCGGCCAGGGCCGCTCGCAGCGCCGATGGCCACAGGCCGCCCCCGGCCCCGGAGAGTATGCTCATGAGGCTTTGGTGGTCCATACAAGCGGACATGGTAACGGCCCGCAGGGACAAACAAAAGGCCGCAGGTGCTCCGGAAAGTCCCGCGGGCTTTGGGTATTCCGTATCGTCCGCGGTCAGCCCATCGTGGCGATGATGGCGTCGGCCATCTCGGAGGTGCCGACGGCGGTGGGGTCGTCGCGGTGCGGCTTCATGTCGTAGGTGACGTTTTTGCCCTCGGCGATGACGGCCGCGACGGCGCCTTCCAGCAGGTCGGCGGCATCGTGCTGGTGTAGATACCGCAGCAGCATCACGCCCGAGAGTATCAATGCCGTGGGGTTGACCTTGTTGAGGCCCTTGTACTTGGGCGCCGAGCCGTGGGTGGCCTCAAAAATCGCCGTGCGGTCGCCGATGTTTGCGCCCGGGGCCACGCCCAACCCCCCCACCAGGCCGGCACACAGGTCGGAAAGGATGTCTCCATAAAGGTTCGGCAGCACCAGCACGTCGTAGAGTTCGGGCTTCTGGACCAACTGCATGCACATGTTGTCCACCAGTCGCTGCTCGAACTCGATGTCGGCGTATTCCGCGGCGATCTTCTCGCCCACCTGCTTCCACAGTCCGTCGGTAAACTTCATGATGTTGGCTTTGTGTACGCTGGTGACCTTCCCGCGGCCGTTTTCGCGGGCGTACCTGAAGGCGAAGTGGAAAATGCGGGACGTATTTTGCACGCTGATGGGCTTGATCGACACCCCGGTGGTGTCCGTCGGCGTGGTAATTTTTTTGTCGTCCGACAGGCGGTTGACGGTCTCGATGACCTCGGCCGTGGCGGGCAGGCCCTTGACGAACTCCACGCCGGCGTAGAGATCCTCGCAATTTTCGCGGACGACCACCAGGTCGATGTCCTTGTAGCGGCTGCGGACGCCGGGGTAGGACTTGCACGGGCGCAGGCAGGCGTAGAGGTCCAGCGTCTGGCGGAGCAGGACGTTTACGCTTCTAAAGCCCTCCCCGATGGGCGTGGTGATCGGGGCCTTGAGCGTGGCGTCGGTGCGGCGGACCGAGGCGATGGTTTCAGGTGGCATTGGCGTTCCGGCTGTGGCCATAACGTCCAGGCCGGCCTGGCAGAGCGTCCAGTCGATGTCGCCGGGTCCTGGCGCCGCAGACAGGGCGGCGTCTATGCACCGCCGCGCGGCGGCGGCCAACTCCGGGCCGACGCCGTCGCCGGTAATCAGCGTCACAGTATGTCCGGCCATGTCGGGGAAATCCTTACGGTGCGGCTGCCGCGGCGGACAAAACGCCAAGAAACGAGCGGTAATCCTATCACAGGCAGCCGGGGCGGTCAACGCCGGCAACATCAACCGCTGTCCGGTCGGACGGCGCGCCCGGGCGGGTAGTGCGGAAAAGGCGATATAACATCTTGACATTCTCTTTGCTTGCGGTTGATATATTCGGTCCCGGGGCACGGCGGCCGGCTGGATAACGAGCCGAGCGAGCGAACTACAGCCCCCGGAACCGCAGGAACCTACCTACCTGCAAAACATTCATCACGACAGACCAGGTTCGAGAGGTACGCAGGACATGATTGACGTCAAGAACCTCACCAAGAGGTACGGGCGGATGGTGGCCGTCGATGATATTTCCTTCCACGTGGACGCCGGGAGCATCGTGGGCTTTCTGGGTCCCAACGGCGCCGGCAAGAGCACCACGCTGAAGATCCTGACCTGTTTCCTGTCGGCAACGGTGGGCAAGGTCACGGTGGCCGGTCACGACGTACTGAGCGAGTCGGTGGCCGTGCGGCAGAAGACCGGCTACATGCCAGAGGCCGTATCGCTGTACGGTGAGATGCGTGTGGGCGAATACCTGATGTTCCGCGCGGGGCTTCGTGAGATACCGCGGCGGGCGCGGAGGGGGGCCGTGGAGGGTGCAGCCCAGCGGTGCTGGCTGTTGCAGCCGGAAGACATGATGCGGCGTCGGCTGGGGGAACTTTCCCGCGGGTATCAGCAGCGTGTCGGGCTGGCGGACGTACTGCTGCACAATCCGCCGGTGCTGGTGCTGGACGAGCCGACCATCGGGCTAGACCCCGCTCAGATTCGCTCCATGCGGGAACTGATCCTCTCGCTGCGGGGCGATCACACGGTAATCCTGTCAAGCCACATCCTGGCCGAGGTGGAGCAGATCTGCGATTACCTGATCGTGATTGCCGGCGGGAAGATTGCGGCCTCCGGCACGCCGGAGGCGCTGCGGAAGAGCGTAACCGGACCATCGCGGATCGTGGCCGAGGTCAAGGGCGACCCCGATGCGGTCATGCGCGGCGTTGGGGCGATGAAGGGCGTGCGGCAAGTGGACCAGGCCGCGCACGGCAACTGGCTGCGGATAACCATCCAGGGCGATGAGAACAGCGACCACCGCGCCGAGGTGGCGAAACTGGCCGCCGAAAAGGGCTGGCCGCTTCGGGAACTGCGGAAGGAAGTGGGTTCTCTGGAAGATTTTTTCATTCAGATCACCTACAAGCAGAGCGTTCAGGCTGCAGGTGAGGTTTCCCGCCTGTGAACCACCGACGACCGAGATCGCGGGCCGGTCGCCCGCGTCATACAGGAGAGCCCAGATGCGAAAGACGCTGATTTTGGCCCGCAGGGAGCTGGCCGGATACTTCTTCTCGCCAATGGCGTACGTAATCGGGGCGTTGTTCCTGCTGGCGTCTGGAATGTGGTTTTTCCACGCGATTTTTCGGTCGGGACACGAGGCGTCGCTTCGCCCGCTGTTTGAGGCGATGGCCTACATCATGGTCTTCGCGACGCCGCTGCTGACGATGCGCCTGGTATCCGAGGAGTTCCGCAGCGGCACGATCGAGACGCTCATGACGGCCCCGGTGACCGAGACGCAGGTGATCCTTGGGAAGTTCCTGGGTGTGATGGGGTTTTACCTGGCGCTGCTGGCGGGGACGGGGTTTTTTCTGGTTTTGATTGCGGTCTACGGTCAGCCCGACGGTGGCGTGGCGGTGATGGGATACCTGGGGATGGTTCTTCTGGGTGCGGCGTTCGTGTCGGTGGGCCTGTTCGCCTCGACGCTGACGCCGTATCAACTGGTGGCGGCGATCGTGAGCATCGCGATCCTGTCGGTCTTTGCCATCATGATGCAACTGCTGACGATTCACTCTCCCGAGCCGTGGAACCACCTTGCGGCCCAGCTGAATACCATGACCTACTTCAAGGATTTTTCGCGTGGTATGTTCGACACTCGCGGGTGGATCTTTTTCGGCAGCGCCACGGCGCTGTTTCTGTTCCTGAGCGTAAAGATGCTGGAGTCTCGACGATGGCGCTAATGCGTAACGCGGAATCGGCGGAATTATTGAACGGGCGGCGGGCGCGGCTGGGCGGCCTGGTGTCGGTGGTGCTGTCGGTGGCGGGCGTCGCGTGCCTGATTGCCTACCTGGCGGCGGACCATGACACACCTGGCGGCGCGGCGGCCCTGGCGGCGGGGTGGATTGCCGTGCTGGTGGTGGTGGGCGTATGCGGCGTGCACCTGATCCGCGGGCGGACCTGGGCGCAGCGCACCTTGATGGTGTTCTGGCTGGCCATGCTTGCGGGGGGGGTGCTGTTCCTGCTGGCGAGGCTTCTGGGCGAGACGCTCGGGGCGCAGAGCGAATTACTGCCCATATCGCCGGAGGGACTGGCGGGGATTCTGGTCGCTGGCGGCTCGCTGGCCGTGTGGACGCTTGTGACGGCCGGGCGGGGACGCCTGCGATATGCCTCGGTGGCGGCCGTGACGATAGCCGCGGCCGTAACGCTGACCATCGTGGTGAACATGATCGCCCAGAGGGACTACTACCGCCGAAGCATCGAGTCGCTGGGACGATACAGCATCTCCAAACGAACCGAGAGGATACTCGGCGGCCTGGGGGAGCCCCTGCGACTGACGTGCGTTTACACCGGCACCAAGGACGCGCAAAAAGGCGAGAAGTACTCCGCGCGGGTGTGGGAACTGCTTCAGGACATGGGGGCCAAGGCTCGCAAACTCGGCGAGCAGGTGGACCTGGCCAACGTCACCAGCGACGCCCAGCGAGCGCGGATCGACCGCCGCCTGGGCGCGAAGCAGCGAGGCGGGGAGACGGCAAAACATGAAGAGTTCCTTCAGGCCTTCACCGCCAGCGCTGTTGACCTGTCGCGAAGGCTGAACGCCGAGAAGTCGCGGTGGGACAAACTGCCCGGGAAGTCGTACCTCTCGCAGTGGCCGATCGCCCCGGCGGTGGTCAGCCGCAACATGGACCAACTGGCCAAGCGCCTGGACCAGAGACGGGCGGCGCTTCAAGGGGAATTGGCCCGGACGGGGATGCGTAATTATCCGGCGCTGACGGACCCGACCCGGTTGGACCTGAAGGACGTTGTCGATACGCTGGTGTCCTACCGCGGGCTGCTGGGCCGGATCGGGGCATTGCCGGGGGAAGTTGCGGCCAACCGCGCCAAGGTGCTGGCGGCGGTGGACCGCAGCACCGGGGCCGTCGCGGCGATGGCAGCGGCGGTCGGCAAAGAGTCCGATCCACCCCCATCCGACCCGGCCAAGGTACTTGGTGCGTTCGTAAAGGCGGCCAGCCAGGCCTCCGGCGAAGCCCTCAAGGCCGCCGAAGCCCTGAAAAACGTCGCCGGCAAAGACAACGTCGCCCTGGTGATCAATTCAGCCGACTGGTTGGTGGTTTCCGAGGGTCAACGCTTCGGCCTGGACAAGTTTTTCGGCCAGATGTCCGGCGGTATCCGCAACCTGGGTATCCGGGTCGGGCAGATTGCAAAGACCTACACCCCCGAGAACCAAGCCAAGGTCATCGCGACACTGCGAAAGACCATCCCGAAGTACCAGGCCACCTTCGCGGACACCAAGACGCGGGCACAGAAGGCCATTTCCGCCCTGAGCGAGATCGACAAGCCCACTGAGGCGATTTGCGCCTCTGCGGCGTCGGGGAAGTTGTTCGCCGAGATCGTCACGGACGCGAAGAGGCTGCTGGAAAGGGCCGACAAACTTCCAGAACTGAAGGCCGACACGCTTACGGAAGACCTGCGTGAGGACAACATTGTTATCGCCGAGGCCGGTGGCAAGACCGAGGTGATCGGGTTCGAGGAGGTCTGGCCGCTGCGTCAGCGTCCGATGTTCGGCGCCGCGGCGTCGAGCGGCGCGCAGGCTCGGACATTCAACGGCGACAGCGTAATCGCCTCGCGGATTCTGTCGATGACGCAGGAATCGTTTGCCACGGTGCTTGTGGCGTACGTGCGCCCGCCTGCGCCCACGCCGCAGATGCGGATGTTCGGCCAGGTTGCGCCCGACCCCAGAAGCCTTTTCACGGAGATCCGGAAGCGTCTGGAGGCGGCCAACTTCAAGGTCCGGGATTGGGAGATCACTCAACCGTATTCGGAGCAAGGGGCCGCTGAGGCCACCAGCGAGGCCGCCGAGACCACCGCGCGGCCCCGGATACTGCTGGTGCTTCCGCCGCTGGGGACGGTTCCGATGAGCGGTCGCCAGATAGACAACCTGCGGAGCGAGATCGACAGCGGGACGCCGGCGGTTTTCGTAATGATACCGCGGGCGGGCGGCTGGGGCCTGCCGCCAGATCTGAAACTGACGGAGTACCTGCGGGGCAACTGGGGCATCGACGTGATGAACCAGTACGTTATCGTTCCGGCCGTACCGGATGAAACCGATCCGTCGCAACTGCGCCTTCAGGATCAACTGCTTCAGTGGCTGCCGTTGAGCAATTTTTCCGATCATCCGATCGGCAAGTCGCTTCAGGCCCAGCGGCTGTTGTGGCAGGCGCTGGGCACGTGCCCGTTGCAGGAGACCGCCATCGTGCCCGAAGGCGTCGGCATCGAGCCGCTGTTGACCATAGGGCACGAGCAGCGGGGCATCTTCGCCACCGCGAGGATTCGCGAACTGGCGCAGGAATTCTACGCCGGCCAGGCCGGCGTCATCCGCCCGGACTTCAGCGCCGAACCGCAGAGCGACCTGCGCCCGCCGCTGGACCTGGCGGTAGCGGCCAGCCGCGTCGAAGACAAAGCCGCCGGTCGCAAGCCCAGCCGCGTGGTGGTGCTGACTGTGGGCATATCGCTGATGGACGCCTACCTGGAGCGGCGTGTGGAGGCGCGCAGCGATCGGGGCACGATTTCCCTAACCGACCGGCCGACGATGAATGCCGATCTGGTAGTCAACAGCGCCTACTGGCTAATCGGGCTGGAAGACCGCATTGCCGCGGGTCCGGCCCAGGTGAAACCGGTAAACATTCAGGCGTACAGCAGAACGCTCCTGCTGGTGGTGTTCGCGATCGGACTGCCGCTGGTGGTGCTGGTTGCCGGTGGATGTGTCATGCTGGTTAGAAGTCGATAACCCACATGCCTCCGGCCCAAAAGGCACAACGGTCCGGAAAAAGGAATCGGAGCCGGAAAATGAAATCCAAAACAGCAACCGTCCTGATCGTCCTGCTGCTGGCGTGCACGGGCTACATAGCCATCAGGCACCTCAGCCGCCTGGGACATCGAGGTCCCCAGGAGCCAGGCAACAAGAACGTCCTGGCGACGGAGCCCGGCAAGGTCAAGGTGCTTACCATCCTCTCGCCCGG
>JASLZV010000299.1 GCA_030754715.1 Phycisphaerae bacterium | reverse complement strand
GTACCTATGATGACCGGTCGAGTGGTGAAATTCGACATTCCTCCGCCTTCCCGAAGATTTCTGTATTGAATCGGGATTTCCCGGATGAAATCCGGCGAGCGACCGTCGTGTCCATTTGCGATGATTCTACTATGGTTTCGGGAACCGTCAATATATTCCCGGGCTCCAAGAAACGGACAATTGCCCGGCATCCGAGTTGACCCTGGAACCGTGGAACTCGAGCTTCAGACTTGCGTCAAAACCGACCAGAAGAGCGTCCTTGCCGGATTCACCCATCGCGCCTCCGCCGTCCGCCGTCCTTGGCATTGAACCCCCCCCGTGTTCATGCGGTCAAACGATGTCTCATTATACAGAAACTAAGGTTCTCATCCGGGAAATCCGGGATCATACGCCTTGTGTCAGTGTGTCCGAAGCGCCGGCAACCGTGTCAGGCAGATCAAGGTATCCGCCTTTTCGCCCAGCGATTCCAGGGACGCGATTGCGCGGTCGGTCAGTTCGTTGCCGAGTTTTCTCGCACCGTCCAGGCTCAGTTGAGCTGCGGCCGTCCGCTTGTCCGCACCGGCGTCCTTCCCGGGTGTCTTTCCGATGGTTTCAGCCGCCCCGGTCACGTCCAGCAGGTCGTCGAACAGTTGGAAGGCCAACCCAATCGCCTCGGCGTAGTCGCCCAGCGCATCGACGGTCTTATCGTCGGCGTCTGCGCAGATTGCGCCCATTCGCGCGGCGGCACGGAGCATAGCCGCCGTCTTGCGAAGGTGGATGAACCTTATCCCCTCGAGGCCTTCGGGCAGTTGGCACAGGTCCATGTCGGCTACCTGCCCGGCGACCATGCCGGCGGCCCCGGCGGCCCGGGCCAGTTCGCACGTCAGACGGCCCGACCGTCGGTCGTCGGCCTTGGCCAGCAGACCGAACGCCCGGGTCAAAAGCGCGTCGCCGACGAGGATGGCCATCGCCTGTCCGAACTTTACGTGTGCGGTCGGCCGCCCCCGGCGAAGCGTATCATCGTCCATCGCCGGAAGGTCGTCGTGCACGAGGCTGCAACAGTGGACCATTTCGATGGCCGCCGCCGCCCGGGCGGTCAGGTTGCTCCCGGTCCGCCCGCACGCTTCGGCAGCCATGTGGACCAGGGCCGGGCGCAGGCGTTTGCCCCCGCCCAGGGTGCAGTACCGCATGGCCTCTGCGAGGGTTCCGGGCACGCCGGGCTCGATCAGCCAGCGGCCCAGGTCTTGCTCGCACCGGTGGGCGAAAGGCTCCAGTAACTCGCCCAGCGTCGGACTGTTGCCTTGTCGGGTCATCGCTCCTGCAACTGCCCCGCTATGCGTTGGCGGGGGCGGAGTTATTATAGCAACCCCCTGGCAATTCGCTATAATGCTCCGCGCCTGTGCAGTGGTCGGTAACGGCTTCAGGGAGCACGTGATGCCGAAGATTCATCCGACAGCCATCGTCGATCCGGCAGCCCGGTTGGACGATACCGTCGAGATTGGCGCCTATACAATTGTCGAGGCCGACGTGAAGATCGGCCAAGACACGGTCCTGCGGGACCATGTCATAGTTCGCCGCTATACTTCGATCGGGGCCAACAATTTTGTCGATTCCTTCGTGGTGCTTGGCGGGGAACCGCAGGATTATAATTTCGACTCCAAGACGGTCTCATACCTGAGCATCGGCGACAAAAACATCTTCCGCGAAGGCACCACAGTGAATCGCGCCACCGGCGAAGGCAACAGCACCGTAGTCGAAAGCGGCACCATGTGGATGACGTGCGCCCACGCCGGGCACAATGTGGTCGTCGAGGACGGGGCGGTCCTGGCAAACGGTGCGGCCATGGGAGGCTACTCCCGCCTGGGGCAAAGGGCGGTCATCTCGGGCGGCGTGCGGGTGCACCAGTTCACCTGGATCGGACGGCTGGTAATGAGCCAGGGCAACAGCGGTATGAGTTGCCATGTTCCGCCGTACTGCCTGTTCGGCGACGGCATCAACAAGGTGCTCGGACTCAACACTGTGGGTCTGCGGCGCGCCGAAGATATCTCCGCCGAAGATCACCGCCAAATAAAAGAGGCCTTCGGTCTTACCTATCGCAGCGGGTTGCCGCGGCCGGAGGCACTGGAACGAATGGACACGTGCAGGGACTGGGGGCCGGCGGCAGGTGAGTTCCGTGAGTTTATCCGCAAGGTTGCCGACGCCAAAGCGCCCTTCAACCGCGCCCTGTGTAAGTTTAGCAGAAAGGCCAAAGGCTGACGCAGCGGCGGAGCTTCGCCCGGTTAGTATCGCACCCCAAAACCGCTGAATTGCCCGGAACAGGGGGCGGTTTGCTGGGATCGCTGGTGGATGTAGCCGCTCATTCTATCCTCCAATTGTGCGAGAAATGCGTCGATTTCGGTACACTCGCCTTCCACCACGCATTCGACGCTGCCGTCGCGGCAGTTGCGCACGTCCCCGATTACCT
Organism: Phycisphaerae bacterium; assembly: GCA_030754715.1. GTDB lineage: Bacteria > Planctomycetota > Phycisphaerae > SM23-33 > SM23-33 > JASLZV01. The sequence continues at coordinate 411 of JASLZV010000299.1, read as the reverse complement.
CAAAGCCGGTCGCCAGGCGACAGGCGGTGAATCGAAACCCCACGCCCTGCACCATCCCCGTGAATTGTACAGTGCGATGCTCTTTAGGCATTGTGGGACCCTCGGCTCCTGGAGGCCATTGCGATATGTCCAGTTTATCATATAATCCGCACGGGCGCAACGAGAACTACTACATTTGAGGGCCGAACACATGGCGGATGAGAGTTACAGCCAGTTGCTTCGGACGGTGATTGTCGGTGAGGATCTTTCCCGCCGGCAGACCCACCGGGCCTTTACGGAGATCATGGACGGGCGGTGGGATGAGGCCCAGATCGCCGCGCTGCTGGCCGCCCTGGCAGCCAAGAGCGAAACCGTGGACGAAATTGCCGGCGGCGCTGCGGCAATGCGCGAGCACGTGGTCCGCATCGACGC
>JASLZV010000298.1 GCA_030754715.1 Phycisphaerae bacterium | reverse complement strand
CGTCGTCGCCCGGTCCCAGCCCCAGGAACGCCATGAACGAGATGCGATCACGCACTTGGTACTCCAGTTGCGCGTCGCTGAGGCTGTACAGCGATTGCAGCACCAGCATCTTGAACATCAGCACCACGTCATAGGGTCGACGCCCCGCGCTGCTCTTGCGCTCCCTGTCGCGCACTTGCTCGAGGGTGTCTCGAAACGCCTCAAATTCGACTGCGTCCTCGAGCACGCCCAGCGGATTGCCATGCGCGTTGAGTTGGGACAGCCGATCCTCGAAGTCAAAAAAGCCTGCCTGTGACATCCGTGCCGCCTTTCGTTCAAGTCCATCAAACGTGATCCATGCGATCCGTATCTTGTAGCATCGGTGTCAAGAGAAATCCGGGGGATTTTTAGAGGTGGCCTGATGAAGTACCCTGCGACTTGACCACAATGATAACCTGCCCTGATGATGGACTCACCGCGCACGAACGCCCGATCGATCAGCGTTGCGCGTCCTGGGTCGGAAAATCCGCCGGCATGCATATCTCGATCACTTCGAAATCGTCGGAGTATTCCAGTACTTCGTGTTTGATGTTGGGATCCTGGCACCAACTGTCACCGGCCTCGAAGCGAACCTCACCGGCGTCTTCGAATTCGACCCGAGTCCAGCCGTGCAGCACGTAGTTCATCTGGAACTCAAGATCGTGGGTGTGATAGCCACCGGGACCGCTGCAAGATTCCCTGGCACGGATGACGTGCGCGAGGACCGTGCCCTTGCTAGCCTCCACGATACCCAGATCCCGGTACTCAAGGTAGGTCCGCATCCCGGTCTTCCATTGCGCCGACTTGTGAAATGACATGGTGGTCATGGCGATTGAAACTCCTGGTTTGGAATTGATTGATCCGGGATTTGGCGGACAAGCCCGTGTCCAGGCCATCCCGGATGGCCCCTGGCCAAAGACCGTCTGCGGCAAGAAGTTGATCCGGTGCACCCATACGATCGAACGTTCAGGCCGATCACCTGCCTGCCCCAGGTGGGCGGGCACAGAAGATTATTCTACACGGATCGTTGAGTCTGCATCAATTGAGTCGCCTCCGTGGCAGAGCAGGTGCCTCGGCATTACCATGCCATCGTCGTGGATCATGTGCGCTCCTCGATCATCGGCAGCGACGAGGAAATCGATCGCGGCGGCTTCGAGACCGGCACGTACTGGATAATGATGCACCGCGTCGGTTTCCGTCTCGCCGCCGCCAAAGGTTCCGCCCAGCACATCGCGGACAACTGTATCAACCTCATCTCGCGTCTCGCATCATAATCAGCCGTTTGTGTATCATGGCAATGTCCGGATTCCCCCGGACCCTCCAACCACTGCAGGCGAACCGCAAGCCGCATGTCCACGCCCAATGTCATTCTCTGCCAGTGTGACCAGTTGCGTGCCTTCGAGGTGGGCTGTTACGGCAACAGTGTTGTGCGCACGCCACACATCGATCGCCTCGCGGGGCAGGGCGTACGGTTCGACCTCGCCGTAACCAACAACCCCGTCTGCACACCCGCACGCGCGTGTCTTCTGACCGGCCAGTACAGCCGGACCTGCGCGGGGACGGCGGACAATGTTTTTCAGGATCCTCCACCGCAAGAACGTTCGCGGCTCAGGGACACGACAATCGCCGAGGCGTTCAAACAGGGCGGATACGACACGGCGCTTATCGGAAAGTGGCACACATGGGGCCACCCGAATCTCGTCGGCTTCGATGAATCTATCTATCCCTGCACGCCTCACCGCCATTACGGGCAGCAATACTTTGAGAACTTCGATACCGAAGGCTTCGTCATCGACGAGTTCACGCCGGACTTCGAGATCGCCCGGGTTCGCGAGTACCTCCGTGAGCACCGCGGTAACGACCAGAAACCATTCTTTCTTCACTACAACATCAGCCCCCCGCACGCGCCGGTCGGCCCCGGCAACGCGCCTCAGTGGTACACCGACATGTACCCGCCGCAGGACATCCCGCTGCGCGAGAATGTATTCGACGACGGGGCAATGGCCCACAGCGAGCGGTGGTTCAAGATCTACACCATCTGGGACTACTTCACGCGATGGATGCAGAAGCCTACCGATCGCCTGCCCGAGGGCATGACTCTGCGCCATCTGATCGGCTGGTACTACGGCATGGTCACCGTGGTCGACGACATGGTCGGCCGGTTGACGGCCACGCTCGAAGAGTTTGGCCTGAGCGACAACACGCTGATCGTGTTCAATTCCGATCACGGCGACAATCTCGGCAGTCATCAACTTTTCAACAAGCAGTGCCTGTACGAAGAGTCCATTCGTATCCCGCTGGTGCTGCGTTTCCCGGGCGTGATTGAGCCACAAACGAACTGTGAGCAGATTGCGCAGACCATCGACATCATGCCGACGATCCTGGACCTGTGCGGTCTTACCGTTCCCGCAAGCGTCCAGGGGCGCAGCCTCAAAACAGTTCTTGCCGGTGACGCTCAAACGCTGGAAGACAACGTCGCTTTCATTGAAACAGACGCGATCTTCTTCGAGCGCCCCTGCATCGGCATCCGCACGCCGACGCACCTCTACAGCATGAAACTGGGTGAGGACTTACGGCGGATCGAGGACGACGCCTTCTGGTTCTTCGATATGCGGCAAGACCCGTGGCAAGCGAACAACCTGATCGAAACCGGCGAGCAGCGGGACGTTGCCGCGGAATTGAAAGATCGTTTACGGACATGGAACCAGCAAACGCCCTGGCTCGATGCACCCGCGTGCGCAGGTCCTACCTGTGAACCTCCATTCCTCACGAGATAGGCACTGGTACGGATGAGCGAAAACAATACCGATCCATACAAAATCGTCATCAACTGGGACGAAGGCGCGATGTACAAC
>JASLZV010000297.1 GCA_030754715.1 Phycisphaerae bacterium | reverse complement strand
AACCAAATGAGGGGAAAACAGGCGGGAAGGTGATTTTTGCCGGTAGTCAGCCGGTCGCTCTCTGGAGATAGAATTTTGGCGCGGGTCGAGAAGAGAGGTTCAGAGAGCTTTTTGCGAATCTGGCGGTACATATTCGCGATTCGTTGGGGTTGCGTGGGAAAATCGCCGCAAAAATAGAATCGCAGAGAGCCGGGGAGGAAACGGCAAAATCGCCGTAAGTGTTTGATAACAGATGGATATGAAAACGCCCAGCCATTTTCATGACTGGGCGTTTCCGTTAACTTGAACAGGGCGTTTTTACGCACCTGATTATATATGGCTCCCCGACTAGGACTCGAACCTAGAACCTAGCGGTTAACAGCCGCTCGCTCTACCAATTGAGCTATCGGGGAAGATCTTGCCGCAAACCCATAAACCCGCAAACCACCAAACATCACAAACTAGCGTATCGGCCTACAATGTCAATGCCTTGACCCGATTCGGTGCGAACTCCCCACACCTGGATGCACGAAAACTCTGGCCACGCCATAAGGAAGCCCCTCCCGCCCTTGCAGCAAAATCGCCCGCCCGGACGATATACAGTGTATGCTCCGGAACATACTCAACCACAACCATCTGACCGACGCGTTGAATGAAGCCCTCACCCGCTGCCGCCACCGGCTGATCATCGCCACGGCCAACGTGAAGAACCTGCACGTTCCCACTGTCGGCCCGTCGGCCGCCGGCCGCGGCGCGCGGAGCATCCTGGAGGTCTTCGAGGAACTTTCCGGTCGCAATGTCGAGATCCGCCTACTCCACAGCGCCGTACCGAGCCAGCCGTTTCTGGACCAACTCAAGGCACACGTCCCGCGAACCCTGACGATGCGCCGCTGCCCACGCGTGCACGCAAAGGCCCTCATCGCCGACGGCAGGTGGATGTACCTTGGCTCGGCCAACCTCACCGGCGCCGGACTGGGCGCCAAGAGCCCCCGGCGGCGAAACTTCGAGGCCGGAATCTGCACCGACGACCTGATCCTGATCGACAAGGTGGCCGACATGCTCGACAACATCTGGAACGGCGCCGAATGCCTCGCCTGCGGGCGAAAAGACCACTGCCCCGTCCCCCTCGAACAGCCGCAACTGTGATCTCTTTCAGCCAACTCCTTCCTAACAGGCACGGAGAGGATTTCTCAAATCCCAACGAATCTCCCTCCGCACTCAGGCGGCCTTCATGCCTTACCGGTCAGCCAGGCGGCGCGGTCCGGTTGCCTCAGCATCCCCGGCCGCTCGACAAAGCGCACTTTGATTACCGTGACGTGGGGGTCCGGCGGCTTTCTCAGCAGGCCGCAGATCACTAGCCGCCCGTTGTGCTCCTGACGGATCTTCGCCCGCTGGGCGGTTTGCAGAACCGTCGCCGAGACGGCCCTGGTTCCCACCAGCGAGGCGACGGCCTCGCTGCCCGGCCAGTGGAATACGTGCAGGTAGCCCACGTTGCCCTTGCAGGTCCAGAAGCCGAGCATGTTCTCATGCGTCCAAATCTGCGAGCCCGGCGGCATGATGCGCCCACACCGCTGCGAACCGTAGATGGCCTGGCCGTTGACCTTGAGCCACCGGCCGATCTGCCTCAGACGTGTGACCTCGGCCCTTCGGACCGTTCCGTCGGCCCTGGGGCCGATGTTCAGCAGGTAGTTGCCCTCGTCAGCCGCAGCCGTCACGAGATAGCGAAGCAACTGCGCCGCGGGCCGGGTTATTGCGAAGGTATCCCCAGCCGCAAGGAGCACCCATCGTCATACACGTTTCCCACCCGCGCCCCGACATCGCCGCGGCGCATGTCACCCCACGTCCAACACGCCTGAGCCGCCCACCCCGGGGCACACTTGCGCTTTGGTCGGCAGTCCCCGCGGCCGATAGTAGTGCTCCTCCATAGCCGCGATGATCGCCTCGGCCTGGTCTTTCCGTCTCAGCACCACCACGCATCCGCCCAGGCCCGCCCCCACAAGGCCCGCGCCGCACAGGCCCGGAACCGACAGCGCAATGTCCACCATCTCATCCAGTTCCGGGCAACTGGCGTCGTACCCGCCCGGCTGGCGGTACAGGCTGGCCCCTTCGCGCCGGGCCGGATCGCTGCTGCGCACGTCGGCGGTCAATCGGTCAAGCGCAGCCTCGCCCAACGGCTTTTCCAGCGGCTCGCGCCGCCCATCAACCAGATGCGTCACCCGGTCGCCGTCGTGGGAAAGGGTAATCAACTCGGCAAATCCCTCAACGTCACCCGATTGCAGGAGTTCCACGGCCCGCTCGCTCCGCAGACATTCGGCGATACCGTAAAGGCACGCTTGCCGGATGCGGTATCCGCCGCCCACCGGTTCGTGGCTGCGGTAAATCCGCTCCAGTTCGTCCGGCTGGTCGACCAGTATGATCGAAAGTTCCTCCCGCTCGGCCGCCTCGGGCAGGGCCTTGAGCATCTGGTAGACGGCCCCCTCGTCCACCCCCAGGGTGGGGGGGTTCACATCCCGCATCCGCTGCATTTTCTCGGCATGTCGGGGGAAACTCTTGCGAAGGATCAGCATCCCCAGTTCATAGCAGGCGACCCGCTGGTTGAACAGGTTCCGCGCTCCGGCCGTCTTGGCCGACACCACCATGCTGTCGCACAGCACGGCGCAGTAATCCACCGGAAACGGAATCAGGTTCACCGTCAGCGGGAAGGCCCCCAGATGGGCCAGGCAACCGTGCTTGCAGAACTTGATCGCCGCGTGATCACCCCCACCGCCGCGCGTGCCGACATACCACTCCGCCATGTGGGCCGCATCGACGAGTTCCTCCGCCGACATGTCAAGTTCATTCAGGCTGGCGCAGGCCTCCATGCTCGCCACAACGATGGTGGAGGAGGAACTCAACCCCG
>JASLZV010000296.1 GCA_030754715.1 Phycisphaerae bacterium | reverse complement strand
AGCGAATATTTATCCTCACTCATCTGCACAGGGCCGTTGACTGGCGCGCCCTCGTGCCCATGATGCTTGTCGGCCTGACCGCCATTCCACTGGGACTATGGCTGATGTATCAGGTGTCATCCCTGACACAATCGACGATCAAACAGATCATTGGCGGATGCATATTGCTTTTGCTGCTGCTTCAATGGTTCGGCAGGGTCGCTCCGCGAGATTCCATCAGCAGGGGTTGGGGATACTTGGCGGCATTCTTTTCCGGTCTGCTGAATGGTTTTGCCAACATAGGAGGCCCGCCGATGGCTCTTTGGTTGCTGGCCCACCGCTGGTCCAATGAAAAAATGCGTATTACCATTCCGACATTCTCGTTGGCTTTCGTGCCGGTTCAGTTGGTCATGTTGCTGATGATTTTCGGCAGACCGGTGCTTGAGGCCGGAGGAAAGGCGATCATTTTTACGCCGGCGGTGCTGCTGGGGGCGTGGTTGGGACTCCGAGTCGGCGGGAAACTCAATAAGCAGCAGTTGCGCCTCGCCGTGCGTCTGTTGCTGTTGGCCGTGGCGATGATTGCTGTTCTGGGGTCTTGTTTCAAAGGGTAGGCGCCGTGTGCGGCAAACCGGCGGCCTGGCAAGTGCGACGGGGTTCGAGCCGCAGCACGCGAATTTGCCTGCCTGGTGCTCCTCTGTGCCGCTGGCTGGAGCCCCTCTGAACTGATATAGTGCATTCCCACCAGGGAAAAGCCCACATGGCGAAATACACTATCGGACTTGACTACGGGACAAATTCCCTCCGGGCGGTCGTCGTGAATACTACAAACGGCCGCGAGGTCGGCCAGGCCGTCTGGAATTACGCCCACGGTCACCAGGGGGTGATACTTTCGGGTGATCCCAACCTCGCCCGCCAGCATCCCCTGGACTATGTCAGAGGCGCGGAAGTGGCGATCAAGAAGGCCCTGGCAGCCGCCGGGCGAAGCGTGAAAGGCTTCTCGGGTGATCAGGTCATCGGCATCGGCGTGGATACCACCGGCAGCACTCCCTTGCCGGTTGACGCAGGCGGCAGGCCGCTGGCATTTGACAAGCGGTTTGCCAGGGATCCGTCTGCGATGGCCTGGCTGTGGAAAGACCACACCTCCGTCGCCGAGGCCGAGGAGATTACCGCCTTGGCGACGAAGGTCCGCCCGAAGTATCTGGCCAAGTGCGGCGGAACGTATTCCAGCGAGTGGTTCTTCAGCAAGGTCCTGCGATGTCTTCGCAAGAGCCCGAAAGTGTTCAACGCGGCCTACACGTGGGTGGAACTGGCCGACTGGATCCCCGCGATGCTGACCGGCACGGAAAGCCCCGACAGACTCGTCGCCGGAGTGTGTGCTGCCGGACACAAGGCTATGTACAACGATCACTGGGACGGCTATCCGGACAAAAGGTTCCTGGGAAAGCTGCATCCGAGGCTCGGCGCGCTTCGCGACCGCCTGCAGTCGAAGGCCTATACCATCGATAAGGCCGTCGGCGGGTTAACCGGACCCTGGGCCGAGCGCACAGGCCTGCCTGCCGGCATTCCGGTAGCCGTCGGCGCGTTCGACGCACATCTCGGTGCGGTTGGCGCGGGCATTTCGACCGGTGTGCTGGTGAAGATCATTGGAACCAGCACGTGCGACATGATGGTCCATCCGCTCAACAAACCGCTTGTGGATATTCCGGGGCTGTGCGGCATTGTGCCGGGCAGCATACTTCCGGGCTGCTTCGGACTGGAGGCGGGCCAGTCGGCCGTCGGTGATATCTTCAACTGGTTCGTTGACTACATCGCTCCAGGCGGCAAAAAGGCCGGCTCGCACCAGGCCCTTTCCGCACGGGCCGCCAAACTGAAGCCCGGTGCATCAGGCCTGCTTTCCCTGGACTGGAACAACGGCAACCGAACGGTCCTGGTCGACCAGCGACTCACGGGGCTCCTGGTCGGCCAGACGCTTTACAGCACACCCGCCGAAATTTACCGGGGGCTGGTTGAGGCCACCGCCTTTGGGGCCCTGACCATCATCAACCGCTTTGAGGAATACGGCCTCAAGGTCCGCCAGGTGGTCAATTGCGGCGGAATCGCGGAAAAGAACCCGATGGTGATGCAGATATACGCCGACGTGACCGGCCGGTGCATGAAAATCTCCCGCTCGGGGCAGACCTGTGCGTTGGGTGCGGCCATCGCTGCGGCCGTGGTCGCCGGCAAGAAGGCCGGAGGGCATCCCGGCGTTGCGGCTGCTCAGAAGGTGATGACCGGGCTGAAGAAGAAGGTCTATAAGCCAAACCCCCGAGCCAGAGCGGTTTATGGGAGACTTTACTCCCTGTACAAGAAACTGCATGATGCCTTTGGTACGGCCCGGTGGAAAGGCAACCTCCACAACGTGATGAAGGAACTTATAGAGATTCGCGACAAGGCCAGAAAGTGATTGGTGGAATGCTTGACGACCTCAGAAAGCAGGTTTGCGATGCGAATGTGCGGCTCCTTGCCGAGGGGCTGATTATCCGGCAATTCGGCAACGTCAGCGGTATCGATCGCGACGGCGGCTACGTTGTCATCAAGCCCTCAGGCCTACCCTACGACGGGATGACGCCCGCGCACATGGTGGTCGTCTCGCTGGTCGAAGGCGAGGTGGTCGCCGGCGACCTGCGCCCCAGCAGCGACACGGCGACACACCTGGAACTGCATCGTGCGTTCAAGACCATCGGCGGTGTTGTGCATACTCACAGCCTCCATGCCACCGCCTGGGCGCAGGCCGGCCGGGGAATCCCGCCGCTGGGCACCACGCACGCGGATTGTTTTTACGGGTCGGTGCCCTGCACGCGACTGCTGACGGTTGAGGAAATCCGGCGCGATTACGAAGCCAATGTAGGCAAGGTGATTGCCGAGCAATTCGCCGGCCTGGATCCGTCGGCCGTGCCGGC
>JASLZV010000295.1 GCA_030754715.1 Phycisphaerae bacterium | reverse complement strand
TCTTCAGCAGGAAACACTCGATATCCTTCTTCGTCCATTCCTCGAAGGGATCCACCAGGCGAACCTCAACCGCCGCCTTGGCAATCGTGGAGCCTTGGGCGCCCTTCAGATCGCCCGCCAACTCAACGCGAATGCCCTTCAATTCGACGGCCGAGCGTATCGAAAACGTCGCGGGCTCGTATTCACCGGGAGAAGCGAACACGCGGACCGTACCGGTCACCTCTTTCCGTTGCGGCTTGGTCGATAAATCTCCGCGCTGGAGGTAGTTGGTAACAAAAACGACCGCTTTCGCCGCCTTGGCCTCGGCATCCCCGCAAGACACCACCTGTATCAGGCACCAGGCCACTATCACCATCAGCGGCCATGTCTTCAGCAACCTATACCCCAAGGGAGCCAAAGGCAATTTGTTCCGTCCCATTTTCTGTCTCCTTTTGAATGTCAAATGCCGGAAAATCCGTCAGTCATACGATTGGACGTAGTGCTTGTGGCGGATGCGCGGCGTCACTTTGCGGTCTTTGCAGACCTTTCATCACTCGGTCCTCCACAAGAGAATCAATCACCCTTTTGGCCCCGGGGCGCGACCATTTGTCGCCGGCTGCGAATAGTTGGTCCGGGATTTCCCGTTTGAAATTCCGCCCACGGTCGTTGCGGGCTTTATGAATGATTCTATCCTGTTTCCAGGTTCAAACAAGGCCGTTCCCGTTTCTCGAAAGGCCCTGGACGAACTGCGATTGCTGCGGATTGAACTGATCTGGCAGCCGTAAGGATGGGCGCCCCCCGTCCTCCGCAGTAGCACTGCTGCGGAGAATGGAACTTCACGAACTGCGCAAACTTTTTTCTTAATGGGTACAGGCCGTGGGCCGAACGACCAGAGAGCAGAAAGGGGAAATGGGAGCAAAGGAGGGTACTTGCTTTTGCGGGGCTAAAGTGGAAACATGATCCCTTACATTCAAGATGCCAAAAGCATTAACGACAATGTCGCGATGGATGTCCCCAGGCCCCCTGTCGGCGGCCGGCGTGCTGGTGGCATTGTGCGGCCTGTACGCCGCCGCGGCGGCCGCTGCGTTAACCCCGGTCGATCGGGCGGCCGAGAGGGGCGTGAAGTTTCTGCTGGAGCAAATCGGCAAGGACGGTCGCTGTAAGGATGAATACAACCCATCCGACCCGCGCTATGGCGGACGGACGGCCCTGTGCGCCTACGCATTTCTGGCGGCCGAGGTGCACCAGGAGCAACCTGCTCTCAAACGCGCTTTGGACTGGCTGGCCGAGGCCGAACTCGTCGGAACGTACGCGGTGGCCATGCGGGCCAACGCCTACGCGGCCTGCAAGGACGAGCGATTCATCGGGCTGCTCAGGAAGGACATCCAGTGGCTGATTCGCGCCGCCGGGCCCGGCGGGGAATACACCTACACCTCGGCCAGCGGCCGGAAGCCGGAAAGATACGACAACTCCAACAGCCAGTTTGCGGTCCTGGGCGTACTGAGCGGCGCCCAGCGCGGCGTAAAGGTACCGGCCAGGTACTGGCGCAAGGTGGAGCAACACTGGCTGGACCAGCAGCAGACCGACGGCGGCTGGGGTTATCGCATCCCTCCCAGATCGATGCGGACCGAGACGTACGGCTCAATAACCGCCGCCGGGCTGGCTACCTTGTACGCCTGTTTCGATGCGATCAATCGCCGCCGGTTCATCCGCTGCACGGACCAGCCGGAACAAGAACAAAAATCCATCCGCAAGGCGATGGGCTGGCTGGCCGGGAACTACACCGCCAAGGTCAATCCGCGAAAAGGCGTCCAGTGGTATCATCATTGGCTGTTCAACCTCCAGCGGGTGGGCCTGGCCAGCGGGCGCAAGTTCATCGGAGGGCACGACTGGTTCGCCGACGGAGCCGGGCAACTGGTTACCTGGCAGCACGCCGACGGGAGTTGGGGCTACGGAACGGCCGGGCAGCGCGTCCCGGAGACCGCCTTGTCGGTGCTGTTCCTGGTGCGGGGACGGCGGGGTGTGCTGGCCGCCAAACTCCAGTACGCCGGCATGTGGAACTGCCGCCCGCACGACCTGGCCAACTGGGCCCGCCACGTCAGTTTCACCTTCGAGCGGCCGGTGACGTGGCAGATCGTCGGGCCGGAGTCGGAGGTAGCCGACCTGCACGATGCGCCCATCCTGTACATCTCGGGCGCGGGGGCATGCCAACTGGACGACGAGCAGATCCGCAAAATCCGCACCTTCGTGCATCAGGGCGGGACGATTCTTTCGGAGGCCGCCGGAAACAGCGGCGTCTTCACGCTCGACATGCAGAAAAACTACAAGCGCCTCTTCCCCGACTATCCGCTGAAGCGACTCGATGACGAGCATTCGATCTATTCGCTGTATTACTCGCCCAAGGACATACGGGGCCTGTCGGGCGTGAGCAACGGCGCGCGGCTGCTGGCGGTTCATAGTCCCCGTGAGTTGTCCCTGGGGCTCCAGTTGGGGCCGCGAAAGACTTATAAGGGCGTGTTCGACCTGCTGTCGAACGTGTATCTGATGACTACCGACATGGGGCAACTGGCCCGGCGGGGAACGCGCGCCCGGCCGGCGGCCGAACCGTTCACCCCGCGGGCCGTTCTCCGGGTGGCGCGGCTGAAGTACGACGGAAATTACGACCCGGAACCGCTGGCCTGGCGGCAATTGGCCGTCTGGATGGGCAACAACTGCCGCATCAAACTTCTGGCCACCGGCCCGATGGACATCACCGAGTTGGACGCGAACAGGTGGCCGGTCGCGGCGATGACCGGCACGGGGGACTTTGTCCTGTCCGAAGATGAAACAGATGCGATGAGAAAGTACTTCGCCGCCGGCGGGACGCTGATCCTGGATGCAGCCGGCGGCTCGGAGGCCTTTACAAGGTCCGTCGAGAAGCAGATCACCGTGCTGGTGTCCGCCGGCCGGCGCCGCGACGTAGCCGGATACGTGGTGCTCCGGGG
>JASLZV010000294.1 GCA_030754715.1 Phycisphaerae bacterium | reverse complement strand
AGCGCACTTACCTTCTTGTTGTTTATAGATCGCCCACGCCTGCTTGTTGGTTAAGTTCCATTCTATCTCCGGGCTACGTCGCGCTCGTCCATACCGCAGATTCTCTAACCTACGCCGCAGATAAGTCTGGGGCGATCGAAAGTATAAGTCGTAGCGCTGTTTACTCCGACACTTCCTGCATATTGAGCGAAACGAAGTGCGCTGATATTCGTAGTGTTCTTTGTCTTCGGGTTTCGAGATCCCGCAGACGATACACTTCTTCGCTATGTTTCTTCCCCGTCTATTTGTGGGGGGAAGATCGCGTCGAGATTGATATTGCCAACCGGGAGAAGATTCTCCCCGCCCCAGAAGAGACACGTTACAGCCGGTTGTATGTCAGCGTTCTGGATAATGAGGGTGAACTCACCGTTGCTACCGCGGGTGATGAAGAGCGTTTTGAGGCCACCGTTTAACTCGCCCAACATAAAGAGGGGTTCGCCATGTTCCGCCTCTAGCCAATCAAACAGGGGCCGTGCATCCGTGGTACATCCAACCCGCATCGGAAGAACGGACATGCTCAGATTGGGACGTGGTACTGGAGCGTCTTCTGCCAATGCCGGCAACACCAACAACCCAACAAGCAATAAGAGGTATTTTTTCATTCGAGCGCTTCCTTTAAGCGTTGATATTCAGATGGGCCATGTTCGTCTTCATCCGCTCCCCTGTCGTCCACATACCCACGCTGCTTGAGGAAAGCCTCGTACAGTTCGAGCCAGCCATCGAACCGCATGACGACCAGGGCGTCGCCAGTGGTAACACGGTTGCGGCGGTTGATTACGACGGGGATTTCCGGGGCTTCCTGGCCTTTGATGCCACGCTCGGCCTGCTCCATAGCGGCGTATGGTGTGAACCGTTCGGTACGTTTGGCCTCGATCCACACGTCTGGGGTGCCCAGAATGTCAGCGCTGCCGCCACCCAAATCGCTATTTTGGACGCCGAAACTAGCGCCGCCGCCAGACAGGGGAGCTCGTCTTGCTCGTCTTGTGCCCGGGAAAAGACGAGCGTTTAGATACTCTGCGATCTCACGCTCGAAGCCGTCGCCTTTACGTTTGGAGCGGCTGGTCATTTGACCAACCAGTCTTCATCGACACCGGCCCATTGGCTCTTGTTCGACTTGTCACATTTGGAACAGAGATAGTGCCCATGTGGACGGGGCACTTGCTTCCTGCACTTGAGGCAGGGGCGATCCCATTGTTCTTCGTTTAATCGATTTAATCGATTGGCTGGACTGACAGCGTACTTCGCACCATCGAACTCTCGAATACCTTCTCGGTGTAAGATTCTCTTGATGGTGTCAACACAGACGCCGATGAGATCGGCCATCTGGGTATATGTTTGTTGGTTTTCGAGCGCCTCATATAGTGCTTTCCGCTGATCGTCCGTCAGGACAATCCGCTGTACCATGATAAGGTTCTCTCATTTGACTAAAGGGTCGGACCAATAAAGGTCCGAACCTGCTGTAGTTAAGCCGGCACGTCTGACAATAATCAGACACCCTCTTGACAAGCATCATCAAAACGCCGACCATCTGTTTGCTCCTATTAGTCGCTAACTAATTTAGCAACATTACTTTGTAATGTTGCTTTAGTCGTAGTCGTTAACACTATTAGTGTTAGTGATCAGATGTAGAAAGCGCCGGTCAACATCCTTCTCCACACCCAACCACTCTCGTACTTCTTGCGCCGGTAGATACAACTTCTGTGAAATCTCTGTCGGTGTCGAGCCCGTGCGATAGAGATGCCGAGCCTTTTGTTTTGGTGATTTGGTGCTGACTATGTACTGACTGCCGTCCGTCAGTCGTTCAGCCCACCCTAAATACTGTGTCTGGTGCATCTCGGTTTCAACCCGCACCTTACCGAAACTGATTTGTGTCACCATTCTGAGACGAGAGTTATCTTCTAGTTGTTTCTCAAGATAGCCCCACGGTGTCCAGTACCGGCCGGTAATATCCTGCACCTGGAGGTCGGTATCGAGCAGGCCCGCCTTCGCCTTCGACTCAAGTTTGTCTCGCAACACCAGGGTGACCATGACCTGGGTATCCACGTCGGTCAGTTGCGCGGTTGATCCTGCTTCTCGCCCAAGCCCATGCTCGCCGGGTTTGTTGCGGTGGTGTACCAGCACCACGCTGGCACGATGCGCCGTGCGAATCGTCTTGGCCACATGGTTGACTCGATACCACTCAGATGCAGTGGCCTCTTCCAGCCCACCGAAGGCATTCCGTACCGTATCGATGACAACGACATCTGGCGAGACAACATCCATCCACTGCCCGAGCAGGCGAAAGCCCTCTTCAGTACCGAGATTCATCTCACCACCGTCGTCTGACGAGATCAGTGCAGGCGACCAGATCGCCATACGTTCGCCTGAATCGCCGAACATTTCATTGAACAAACGGAACCGTGAGAGCACGGTTTTTCTAGGGTTATCGTAGTCGAGGTAGAAGACTTTTGCCGGTCTGCCCAATCCAAATGGACCAAAATCAGGGCACGCTGACGACATTGAGGTGAGTAAGGCATAAAGAAAAAGGGACTTGCCGTGTCCGTTGTAGCCGACAACTTGGGTGATTGTCTCGGCCGGAACCAGGGGATCGACCCAGTATTCAGTGTCGCCCATCTCGGCGATGAGTCTCTCGACATCGCCGGCGAAGATCGGACGTAATCGCTCCGTTGGCGTTTCCACTTTTTCCACTTTTTCCACTCGTTGTCCGTCTTCATAATCTTCTGGATAGTTCCGAGCATCCATCTGAACAGCGGATTCGATCTTGCGGTTAAGCCACTCCTGCGTTTCCTTCTCATCGTAGGCATCCTCGAAGAACTCATCGTAGAATTTCCGAACCACTACATGTAGTGGTTCGCCCGTTAGTCCAAGACGAACCTTCTGCCCACAGAACCGCATCATCCAGTTGTCTGTACCATCACCCTCTGTGAGTTTGCGGCCCAGATGTGCAACTCTGGCACTGGCCTGTTCCCAGACGGGTAGG
>JASLZV010000293.1 GCA_030754715.1 Phycisphaerae bacterium | reverse complement strand
CAAAGCCCCATTGCCAACTTTTTCCGCCCGCGCTTGACTTTCTCCCGGCCTTGTCCATATTTTATGGCGTCCTCAAGTCAAACGCTGGGCAGGCGCCGCATGGGAATGGGCCCGTGCGTCCGAATCCTGACGGCGGGGAGGAGAGATGACAAAAGTCGTGCGGACTCTGGCAGCAGTTGTGCTGGCCCTGTCCCCGGCTCTGGTGGTCGGGTGCGGCAAGGGTCCGATGGTTGCTATCGTCTACGACCACCCCGCTGAATACAATATCCCCGGCCGCATCAGGAAGGTTGCGATTACCGAATTCGGCGGCAAGGGCGGTTCCGAGAAGAAGTGGGGCTCCATTGCGGCCGACAGACTTGCCTCCCAGTTGGATAAGTACAACAAGAAGTTCCACCGCTATGTGCTCTACGACCGCCAGCGCATCGCCGCCATCCTCGCCGAACAGGATTTCCAGGCCGCCATCTCGGATACGGGCATGGCCGCCAAGGCGGGAAAGATCGCCAACGTCGATGCGATGATTTACGGTACGGTGCACGTGACCATCCGTCAGGTGCACACTACAAGGCGGACGTTCGACCCGCTTTCGCGATCCATGCGCACCGTGCCGCACATCCAGACGCACTGCATGGCCGCGGTCAATTTCACCATGGAGGATGTGGCCACCAGCCGGACCTTGGCCACCGTTTCGGTCACGCGCGACTGGGATTCCGACAAAAAGAAAAAGTCCGGCGGGGCCAAGATCGGCGCGGCGATGGGCATCGGCGCCGGCAAGGTGGACAACGCCCAGAAGATCGCCGTCCAACTCATCGATCAGTGTGTGGCCGAGATCCTCCGGAAGATCAGCCCCCACCAGGAAACGGTGGAGGTGCAACTGTCCAAGTGCAAGAGCAAGGTCGGCAAGGGAGGGCACACGTTCGCGAAGGAAAAGGAATACGCCGATGCCCTGGAGATGTACGTGGCCGCTATCGAGGAAAAACCCGACGACCACGGGGCGCTGTTCAACGCCGGGGTGATGCACGAGGTGATGGGGCGTCCGGACAAGGCCGCACAGTTCTACTCCCTGGCGATCGAGTTGAAGAAAGACGCCCGATATATCCGCGCCCGCTCGCGAGTCCGGGAACTACTTACGGCCGCCAAGAAAATCTCCGAAGAAGATGCAAAGATCACCGCCGAACAGGACTTCAAGCGAACATTGACGGACCCTTCGGACGAGGAAGAGGCAAAGACCAAGTCCGCCGCGCCGGCGACCGAGAAGGAAGCGGAGATAACTCCGGGCGTGACGACGGGCGGTGAGGAATAGAGCGGTGCGGCAATGGAAACCCGAAGGATCCGATCGGTACCGCGGCGAGGCGCGCCCGGCTGTCTGTGACGGTGCAATTTCCTGTGTTCTCCGCGCATCGGGCGCGGGGTTAGAAACCGAAAGGAGTATCGATATGAGCAAAGTGGCGAAGTTGTTGTTGTGTGCGATGTTGGTGGCTGCGTGGGCCGGACTCGCTGAGGCAGGCGCCGTGTCCGAAAAACGCAAGGCCCAGAACAAGCTGTTGGCCTATCGCGCCGCCCGGGCCGACGCCATCCGCAAACTGGCCGAACGCATCAAGGGCCTGCGCATCACCTCTCAGACGCACGTGCAGGACTTTGTAACCGAGTCCGACACCATCAAGACCGCCTTGGACGCCTCTCTGGTGGGCATGAAGGAAAAGTCTGTCAGGCATCTTGAAGACGGTGTATGCGAAGTGGATATGGAGGTCAAACTTACGCAGGTGATCGCCACGCTGAAGAACATCCACAGCGCCCACTACAAGGGCAACCGCATCAAGATGAATGACTTCACGCAGATGACCACCACCAACAAGATATCCATCATTCGTGAGACCGGCCAGGGCGTCCCGCGGCCCGAACTGGAAGAAGAACCTCTGATTGTCACCCCGGCCGGCGCCAGCCAGGCCTCTTACTCCGGCGCCAGCGCGGCGGCACGAGCCTATTGGACCCAATACTGCACGGCGCGGGGCCGGTTGATGGCCGAACGCGCCGCTCGGCTTGACGCCTTGAGGAAACTGGCCGAACGCATCAGGGGCCTGCGCATCACCTCCACCACAACCGTGCAGGATTTCGTCACCGAAAGCGACGAAATCAGGACCAGGCTCAATACTTTCCTGAGAGACATGAAAGAGGTCGGCCGGCGATACCACAAGGACGAACTCATCGTTGAAGTCGAAATGGAGATCAAACTCAAGCAGTTCTATTTGACGTTGAAGAGTTGGACCCAGGTGCACCTGCGGGGCAACAGGCTAAGACTGCGCCAGCTTGAGGAGGCCGTCATTCGCGCGGCCAATAAGACGGTCCGGGAAACCGGCATGGGTGTGCCCCCGGAGGCCTACCTCAAGAACGCCACCGTTGAGATCAGGCAGACCATCGCCCTGGCCGCCAACACGCCGCCCTGGGCCACCGATACCCGCCGGGCCGTCGGAAACGCCGCCATCGACATCGACAACACCACCGCAGCCCAGGCCAAGTTGATGGCCATCCGGGCGGCTGAACTGGATGGACGGCGGAAATTGGCTGAAGAAATCAATGGGCTGATGATTACCTCCAGGACCTCGGTGTCGGATTTTGTGACTCAAAGTGACAACATCCGCACGTCCATGCTGGCCTTCCAGCAGGGTGTGCAGGTCGTGGAAAACTCCCGGAAGATCAACGACGACGGCACCGTGCAACTGACTGTAGAGATTGAACTCAAACCGCTGTGGAATTCCATCCTGTATTATCAGCGGACACTGAAGATCACTATCCCATAGTCTGCGCCCGGTGCGAAGCGCAGGGAACATGAACGACCACAGGTCGGGCCGCACGCCGGCCCGGCCTGTGGTGAACGTCCAGAACGAACTTTTCAGGAGAAACGAGCCATGCTGAAGCGAATTGGTTGTATGGTGTTATTGCTGGCCATGCTTGTTGCCGTCTCCGGCTGCGGCGATGACGTCAAGGTTGAAAGAACTACTGAAATCAAAGACGTTCCCATCGGTC
>JASLZV010000292.1:268-3025 GCA_030754715.1 Phycisphaerae bacterium | reverse complement strand
GTCCAGGCATCCAGCGTGTACCTCTCAGCGGCCAAGGACCGCCTCTACTGCGAGTTGCCGACCGCGCAGCGCCGCCGGGCCACCCAGAGCGTCATCCACGAGATGTTGGTGGCGCTGATCAAACTCCTGGCGCCGATCCTGCCCCACACCTGCGAGGAAGCGTGGGATCATATCCCCCATCGCAACGCGAGCGAACCACACAGCGTCCACCTGGCGACGCTGCCGGAATGCGACCGGGCCATGGTGGAACTGGCCGAGAACCTCACGCCGGTGGCGGCGGATCTAGCGGCCTACTCACCAGATGAGCTACAGCCTGGACCGGCGTGGATATGGGCGCGATTGATGGACCTGCGACAGGCGGGGCTGGTGAAGTTGGAGGCGCTGCGGAACGCCGGGGTGAAGAATCCGCTGGATGTCGAAGCGGTGTTCAAGGTGGCCCACGACAACGACCAGGTAGTCGGCCTGATTGAGACCTACCTCAAGGAACTGGAAGACCTGCTGGGCGTGGGATACGCCCGCCTGGAACGGTCCGGCGACCTGGCAGAAGGCGAGATAGTGGAGGTGGAGGTGCACGATACCCGCGGCAAGTACCGGCGCTGCGCCCGCAGTTGGAAACGCCGCCCCGACGTGGGGAGCGACAAGGACTATCCCGATTTGTGCGCCCGCGACGCGGGCGTCATGAGGCAAATCGCCGGTCACCAGCCGTAATGAACACGGACAAACACAGACATAGGAAACTTTGTGTCGAGCGCGGAATAGCATGGCGGGGCTAAACCGATGAAGAAACTGCGACTGAGTGTGCTGTTGTCCGGCGGCGGACGGACGTTGATGAATATCCTCGAGGAGATCCGCGCCGGGCGGCTGGAGGCCGAGGTGGCCGTCGTCATTGGGTCGCGCCCATGCAAAGGCATCGATCGCAGCCGCGATGCGGGCCTGAACGTACACGTCGTGCCCCATAAACAAATGCCCGACGTCGAGACGTACTCGGTCCGGATCGTCTCGCTGCTGGACCAGGCCAAGGTGGACCTGGTGATACAGGCGGGGTTCTTGTCGCTTTGGCGCATTCCGCGGCAATACCAGGACAAGGTGATGAACATCCATCCGGCCCTGCTACCGAGTTTCGGCGGCACGGGGATGTACGGCCACCACGTCCACGAGGCGGTCGTTGCCCGCGGGTGCAAGGTAAGCGGTTGCACGGTCCACTTCGTAACCAACGAATACGACGCCGGACCGATCATCGTGCAGAAATGCGTGCCCGTTAAAGACACCGACACGCCGGAGGAGATAGCCGCCCGGGTGTTCGAGCAGGAATGCATCGCCTACCCCGAGGCTATCCGCCTGTTCGCCGAAGGCAAACTCACCATCGATGACGGCGTGGTGCGCGTCAGACCGTAAGACCCATGTGTTGGTTCCGCGCCGGGGGAACTGCCGCCTGTCGAGTCTGAATCAACTTCCACGTATTCGCCTTTTTCTCAAATTGCGGGGTCTTCCCAGAAGGTCCTTGCTGAGGACCGGTTACAAGGTAGAGTCAAGCATAATCCTGCCTCCACGAATGGATTACACTGCTATCGGGAATCGATCAGTTGGCCCGATGAAGTTACGGTATCATGAGTATTCTCGTGCATTGCGTTGACCTGCTCCCCTAAAACTGGTCCAAGTTGAGTGAGAGTCTCAGCCGACCACAAGGTCGGAAGGAGACTCGAAGATGAAGAAGTACACGCCGGAGCAGATTGTCTCGAAGTTGCGGCAGGCGGATCGGGAGCTGGGCAAGGGCCAGACGGTCAAGGAAGTCTGCCGGACGATCGAGATAAGTGAGCAGACGTATTACCGCTGGCGGCAGAAGTACGGCGGCATGAGTCCGGAACTGATCAAGGAGCTCAAGACTCTTCAGAAGAAGAACCAGCGGCTGCGGAAGATCATCGCCGATCAGCGGATCGACATGGAGATCATGAAGGAAGCTATCGAGATCTCCTCAAAAAACTTGTAAGCCCAGCCGATCGGCGCAAGACGGTGGCGATGCTTGGCGACCGGCTGGGATATTTCGAGCGTCGGGTCTGCCGGGCCATCGGCCAGGCGAGATCCAGTCAGCGGTATCAAAAGGCGATCCCGCACGACGAGCGTCGCCTGGTGGCCCAGACGCACCGGTTGGCATTGCAGTGGCCGCGGTTTGGGTATCGCCGGATTACGGTTCTTCTTCTTCGCAAGGATGGCTGGCGTGTGAACGTCAAGCGGGTGCATAGGCTGTGGAAGGCCGTGAGGCTGCAGATTCGCAAAAAGGCCCGTAAACGCAGGCGAAACGGTACCGGCCAGAACGCCTGCCATCGGCGTAGGCCGCTGCAGAAGGACCACGTCTGGAGCTATGATTTTGTCAGCGATCGGACGGAAGGTGGTGGGCGGCTGAGGCTTCTGACTGTGGTGGACGAATATACGCGGGAGTGCTTGGCGATCGAGGTCACTCGACACTTCACAGGGCGCCGGGTGGTTGAGGTGCTGGACGAGTTGTTGGCGATTCGCGGTCGGCCCGAATACCTTCGCAGCGACAACGGGCCGGAGTTCGCCTCGAAGGCCGTCAAGAAGTGGCTGAATCGGCAGCAGGTCGGGACGTTGTTCATCGAACCTGGTAGCCCGTGGGAGAACGGATACATTGAATCATTCAACGGCAAACTGCGGGACGAGTGCCTCAACGGTGAGCTGTTCCTGAACCTTACCGAGGCACGATACGTTGTGGATCGTTGGTGGATGGACTATAATCACCAT
>JASLZV010000292.1:0-258 GCA_030754715.1 Phycisphaerae bacterium | reverse complement strand
AAGAAGTGGCTGAATCGGCAGCAGGTCGGGCCGACCAGCCGATCCGATCCGAGGTTCCGCAGGACGCAAAAGGACGACAAGTGGATTACGTCGGTAATACGGACGTATCTTGGTGAGATTACCCCGGACCAGTGCTGCTGTAACTCCAATCCGCCCCACCGGCAATGGACAAGGTTGGGGTGGGGTGTGTATAATACTGGGCATGCGTGGTGTGGGGACGTTTCGACAAGGGGCGTAAGTCATTATAATTCAAGGAGG
>JASLZV010000291.1 GCA_030754715.1 Phycisphaerae bacterium | reverse complement strand
ATAGAAGACCACACACTGNGGCTGCGATTCAAAGATGACGCACCTCACGGTTCCCATACCTTGTTTCTAAAGTGCAGCAGGCCGGAGGGCATCTTTTATCTCGCCCTCGATCTGGTAATACACCAAAAGGTAGAGATGCGGGCGGAGGAACAGTTTGATCAGAAGAAGACCGCGCCTGCGATACTGATGAGAATAACAAATCGGGACACCAATCATTTGACGGGGCCATTGACAATAGAAATTGAACCGGAAACGTTTGGCCGGCAGGTAGACCTCAAAAGGGGAGGCGAACTGGCGTGGTCTATCCCTCTAAGTGACAGCGTCCTGTCTGGAATGACTCCCGGAACAAATATTGTGAATGTTGGTTTGCCCGACGGGTCAAGACGGCCGGTCAGTGTGCTAATGGAAGAGGTTTTCGTGAAAAAGGCGGCGGCCAGGGCCGGATATGAAAATAGACAAATCCATCTGGCCATGAAACCACACCTTAGCCATAGTTTTGAGGAATTCATCAAATTGCGGCAGCGGATTGACGGAGAGTTCGACGATACCCATGCTACCCTGCCGGAAGAGTGTTCCCTTTCGGACATAGGGCATAACCAGGGGATGATAGTGGACCCGAAGACCGGTCTGGGGTTCCAGATAAACGGCAGAAGGGTATGCTGTGTACATTCCGGCAGGAACGAAGTGACTATTCCCGTGGGCATGAAGTTGGAAAAGGTCTATCTGCTGCTTGCGGCATATTTGACGGTGGAGGATACCTATTCAAAGGTTGGTGAAGTTCGCCTGAACTACGACAGCGGTCGGGCAGATAGTCTGGACCTGACGATTCCCGGGAACATTGACTGGTGTTACTACTACCGAGGATACGAAACCAGCCGTCGATGGACCAGTGGGTTGGCGATAATCTATCCCAACAGCGTGCTGAACATAATTGACCTTACAGCCAACCGCAAGAACATGATTGAGAGCGTAACCCTGAAGACCAACGGCCTAAGACCATCCTTTGGGTTAATGGGTGTAACACTTCTGGAGCACGTCGAATGAGGCAACACCGGCTGCAGGGACGGGAATGGAGGCACTTGTTCTTTGCCTTTGCGCGGCTGCGGCGCGGGAAGAACCGTGCCTAGCCCTCCAGAACGCAGTTTTCGCGCAGACGGAAGTAACTTGCCGTCTGGTTGACCAGGCGGTCGAGCACATCGGAGTCGGGGCTGCCGAACATGGCCGGATAAGGGTCCCCTCCCGGACCCAGCGGCTCAGGGGTAACGTAGCAGCCCGGGCGATTGTAGCCTATCAGATAGAGCGCCATAATCAGCGTGTCCAGGTCCAGCGAACCGGCGCCAAGTGCGCAGCGATTACTGTCGGCTGCATGCAGATTGACCAGTTTGTCACCCGCTTCGAGAATAGCCATGCCGATGTGGGATTCCTCCTGCTGCATGTGATAGAGGTCGCCGTTGATGTGCCGCACCCCCTGATGGTTGACGGCCTCGATATAGCACCTGGCATCGGCGATTGTGTGGCAAAAGCTTACTTCCGCAGCGCGGATGGGCTCAATGGCAGCCTTGACGTTGTGCTCGACGAAACGGTCGGCTACAAGAGCGAGCGTTTCGACAGACCGGTCGAACTCGGAATCGTCGTACGCCTCGGGCCGGCCTACGGCACCGGGGACCATCAGGACATATTGGCCACCGACGGCGGCGGCGAAGGCGATGGTGCGCTTGAGATAGTCAACGGCACACTGGCGGGCCAGGCCGCTGTTGCTGGACAAGTCATTGCCAGCCGAGAACATGCCGCACACACCTGCGACCTTGATGTTGCGGTCGGACAATATCCCCAGGACTTCGTCGGCTTTGTAGCCCAGATCGTCGCCGTAGTGATTACCGTGAAGTTCGACATATTTAATGCCGGCGCTGGCCAGGCGATCGGCAGATTGCCCAAGCGGTTCGATGCCGAATCCCCAGTTGCTCCAGGAAAGGTTAAGCCTTCGGGTCAACCGCTCGGGGCGGCGGTTCTTGAGTTCCTCAAAAGCGGTTCGAATCTTTGCGTTTTTCACTTCGAAATTCTGCGGCTCCATCATGTTCTCCTCCGCCCTCAATCGGCTATGCTCCTGGGCACATCCGGATGGTTTGGCCCGAAATGTTTGAGGATCACCATCGGTTCCCACGGGCTTTCATTCACAACGGCGACACCTTCCCGGGCGGCCGCTTCGCTGACGAAATACTCGTCACCGCTGAGTTGGCCGAATCGCAGCATGCAGGCGGCTTCGGCATCGCATACGCCAAACTTGCCATGACCCTGGACAAGGATGCATCCATACGCTGCTCCGTCGCGAACCACGACGGTCTGGGCGGGTTGGACGGTCAACTCCTTGGCAGCGAAGTAATCGTTGGCGTAGGTGATCCACTTCTCGGTATGCCGCCGGTCGGAATGCTCGCAGCGAATCGGTGGACGAAAGTACGTTTTCCTGTAGTGCGGGTCCACGTTCTTGTCCCAGTCCATCAGGTCAAGGGTATAGTCAACGTCGTGTTTTTTCTCGTCGGGGCAGTTTCCAGCCATGAACTCATGCGGATAGATTTCTCCAGCCACCACGTTCTCGTACACGGAGTAGACATCGCTGTTCCACTGCGGCTCATACGTGAGCACCGAGCCGGGGGAGTGAAGAACACCGGGCGGCGTGTACCAACCCGTTCCAAGTTCAACGCGATACGCGCGGGAAAGTTCGGTAATCCGGTTATTCGTGGCCTCATATTGGAGGAGCCTGGCCCTGACCTGCTGCCTGGTGACGTCGGGATCGAAGCCGAAGTAGGTTACGGGGAACTGCCCCATGTGGTTGTTCAATTGGTGCGGAAAGTAATACGCCTCGGGCTTTCCGATCCTTCCGACCCGCCCGGCTGCCAGATCATCGAGGTGCAGGTGATGGAAAAGAGGAGTCAGGTAATCGAAGAACTTTGAGTACATCGGCCAGGTGCCGTAGTCCTGGGTCAGTTGCCGGCCGATGATAGCGGCGCCGAGTTCTTCAACCGCCTCCCGGAAGAGGA
>JASLZV010000290.1 GCA_030754715.1 Phycisphaerae bacterium | reverse complement strand
AGAACAAAAACACTGGTCCAGCCCTATGAGGTAGAGGATTCCGCCGTCATCATCATGGAACTCAACAACGGCGCCGACGTGTTGGCAAGTTTCCACTGGAACTCCAAAACCTGGTCGCATGAATTCGAGATCATCGGGACCGAGGCCAAGATCAAATGGCACCCCTATGACGCGGACAAAATCCTCAAGACCGTCGGCCGCGACGTGACCGAACTGGACCTGCCCAACGCCGAAAACGTTCATCTGCCTCTGGTCGAAGACTTTGTCCGGGCGGTCATCGACGGCCGGGATCCGATCGTGCCACTCGAAGAAGCCGCCAAAACCAACCTGCTGCTCGACGCGGTATACAAAAGTGCCGAAAGCGGCGCGGAAATCGCCCTGTAGGGCCGGGCGCCCCGGCGAATTGTTGGTTGCCGCCGTGAAGAAAATACATAACATTATGGCCTGCGTTGGAGGGGACCAGCCCCTCGAGAGGCCGACATGAAGACCAATATCCACATTTGCTGGACACTCGATTGCGAGGCAACCCATCCGGCCGTCGGCGACGCCGATTTGGGCGTCCGTTCAATCCGCGGCTTTATGCAACTGATCCGCCGCGCGAATCTAAGGAGCACGTTGTTTGTTTTACCCACCGACGCAGCGGCATATCCCGCCCTGCTCGGCGACCTGGGCGCCCAGGACTGCCAGATCGGGATGCACTATCACCCTGAAGTAGAGGGTTACGACGACTTTTGCGGTTCCTATGAAGGCGACCAACAGCGAAAAATGTACGCCGACGGGATCAAGAAGTTCGCTGATGCAGCGGGTCTTGCACCAAAAACGTTTCGCACGGGCAGCGCCTCGGCGAACGATGCGACTTTTCCCGTCGTTGCCGAACTGGGATTCGAGAGTAGTTCGCTTTCGTTGCCCGGGCGCAACATGACCCACCTTAGAAGCAACTGGCTCGATGCGCCCCAGCACCCGCACTACGCCAACCCCGCCAACCGGCTTCTTGAAGACGGACTGGATCTGGTGGAAGTTCCGCTTACGTCAGATCCCGATTCGATGCTCTGGTTCGGCAAGCACCCCCAGGATCTGCGTGTCGAACTTTTTGACGCCAAGAATCAATACTACATGATCGACAAGGTGCTGGGCCGCGAAAAGACCCGATCGCAACCGGTAAAGGCGATTATCGTTCTCACGCATAACATCTTCGAATACGAGGATCCCGGCGACTTTCGCCACCAGACCATGAAGCAGATGATAACCGACTTCGCCCGGCTGGCGGACGAACACCAGGTGAATCTCGTTCCGGCCACCATCGGCCAAATCGCCGCGGCGTTCCGCAAAGCGGCGCCCTTGAAGAAGTAAGCGGACAGCATGACGGCAGATCGGAAAGTCAACTGGGCAATTGTGGGTCTGGGCGACATTGTGCGCAAGCGTTCTGGGCGTGCCATCCTCGATCAGCCTGACAGCGTTCTTCGGGCCTGCGTCACTGGCGACCCCATCGCCAAAGAGGCCGACATCGAAACACTCGGGCCGCAAAAGATCTACACCAACACAGATGAGATGTTGGCCGATCCCGACGTCGATGCGGTGTATCTGGCCACTCCGGTGTTTCTTCATGCGCCTCACGCTATCGCCGCCTTGCAGGCGGGCAAGGACGTGCTGGTCGAAAAGCCCATGGCGATGAACGTCGCCGAGGCGCGGGAGATGTGCCTCGCGGCCGATAAGGCCGGGCGGCGGTTGTCCGTGGCCTACTACCGACGTTTCTGGCCGCGATTCGAACTTGTCAAGGACATGCTGGATCGCGGAGGGCTCGGCAGCGTGGTTGCCGTTCGCATGGCCCTGCGGGAATGGGTGTCCCCGGCGGTGGGCCAGGCGGCGGCATGGCGATTTATTCCCCGAATGTCCGGCGGCGGGGTCCTGCTCGACGTCGGCTCACACCGCCTGGACTTGTTGTCCTGGTGGTTCGGCCTGCCCAGGCGGCTAGTGGCGCGAACCGAGACCCTCACGCACGACTATCCGGTGGAAGACTCGGCAGCGGTTCTGATGATCCTGGCCGGCGGCGCCCACTTCACAGGCACGTTCAATTGGAACTCCCGTGTGCGAGGCGACGAGATCCAGATTATCGGCACCGAGGCCCAGATGACGCTGCTACCGTGCGACGGGCCGGAGGTTGTCATTGCCGCCGGCAGCAACGTCGAGCGCCGCGATATGCCCAAGCCATCAAACCTTCACTATCCCCTGGTCGACGATTTCGCCCGCGCCATCATCGAGGATCGGCCCCCGCGGTTTTCCGGCGCCGACGGTATGAAAGCGACCCAAATCATCGAGGCAATCTTCAAGTCGTCGCGGGAAAACGCCTGGGTGGAGGTCGGCTGATCGGATGAACACCGCGGATCCCAACGAGGCTGCAGACTGGTTCCAGGCCGTGGCGGATACCGTCGCCGGCCGTCTGTCCGGCTCCAATCGGCATTTCGTGGCATTGGCCGCCAAGTGGGCAAGAACCGATCTCGTGCCCGGGCTCAGCGACATGGACTTCCGAATCGTCTGCGACAACAAAACCACGATTGAAGACTGGGACGACCTTGCGCGCCAAGTGGGGCACATCCACCTCGAGATGGTCCGCGCGCACCAGCAATGGAATCGGCTTAACGAGCATACGCCCGGAATGACGATGACCGTCGGCGAACTTATGGATCAGCGGTTCTACAATCCGGAGTACGCCGTATGGGACACCTGGTCCCAAGGTCGCCAGTGGCTGGACGATCTAAAAGCAGACGTGTTGGCCAGGCCGTTCGACGGCTCCGACGAGCACTTCCACCTGATGCGCTTCTTGACCTATTACTCGCCCTACATTCACGGGATCGACCCGCCAATCAACCTGGGCGCTTTCGAGCCGAAATACGCCCTGCACTCCCGCTGCTGGCACTATTTTGCCCCGCCGATGCTGTCGGCCGCCTGCCTGTTGGCCCGCAGAAAGTTCCAAAGCAAGCGATTGGGTCTCGAATGGCTAAGCAGCAACGGCTTCGCCGACCGCCAGACCCGGGCCGTCTTCC
>JASLZV010000028.1 GCA_030754715.1 Phycisphaerae bacterium | reverse complement strand
TTCGAGTCTCCTTCCGACCTTGTGGTCGGCTGAGACTCTCACTCAACTTGGACCAGTTTTAGGGGAGCAGGTCAGTTTGTCTTCACCGACATGCCCTTCCGCTGTAGCATATGTATCAGACAGCGACATGTTTCTCAACGAGCACGTGACAGGAACGAGCAAATCGTCGATGCAGCCAAAGGCGACATCCGGCGAACCGTCTCCGCTCCGCCGGACAGCGCCGGCGGCGATCATCATTATTCTGGCCGGGATACTGGCATATCACAACAGCCTTCATGGGCCGTTCATCTTCGACGACTTCAAGTCCATCGTCAGCAACCAGACCATTCGCCACCTGCGGCCGCTCTGGGAGGTCCTGGCGCCGCCGGGGCGGTGGGTGGCCGTCCAAAACAGGCCCATCGTCAATCTCTCGTTGGCAATCAACTACGCCATCGGCGACCTGGACGTATTGGGCTACCACGTTTTCAACCTGGCTGTCCATATCCTGGCGGCCCTGACGCTGTTCGGCATTATCCAAAGGACGCTGCTGCTGCCTCGGTTGCCGGAGCGTCTTGCCGGGACGGCTACGCCTCTGGCCCTGATAACCGCATTGATCTGGACGGTTCACCCCCTCCAGACCGAGGCCGTCACGTACGTCATTCAGCGGACCGAATCGATGATGGGGCTGTTCTACCTGCTGACGTTGTACTGCGTGATCCGGGGGGCCTGGGCATCCCGCCCCGGCCGCTGGTACCTCGCAGCCGTTGCGGCCTGCGCGATTGGGACCAGCTGCAAGGAAGTAATAGTATCAGCGCCTCTGGTTGTCCTGCTTTACGACCGGGTGTTTCTTTCGCGTTCGTTCAAGGAAGTTTTTCGCCGTCGATGGCCCCTGTACGTCGGCCTGGCCGCCACGTGGGTGCTTCTGGCCGCGCTGGTGCTGCCCGCGGGTGGCCGCGGGACCGCACCAGGAGTCGATCCCTGGCAGGCCGTGCGCTGTTACGGCTTGACGCAGTTTGTCGTTGTCGCCCGTTACTTGGGCCTTTGTTTCTGGCCTCATCCGCTGATCCTTGACTACGGCGTCTGCCCGATCGACAAAGTTGCTTTGAGCCTGCCGCACGCGATCTTCATCGTGCTGCTGTTGGTCGCAACGGTTCTGGCGCTGCGTTACAGGCCATGGCTCGGTTTTCTAGGCGCGTGGTTCTTTGTCATCCTGGCGCCCAGTTCCAGCGTCGTGCCGCTCATGGCTCAATCGGCAGCCGAAAAGCGGATGTACCTTCCCCTGGCCGCGGTCGTCGCGGGCGCCGTGGTCTGCGCGTATGTCCTCGGTCAGCATCTTTGGGACCGACTGGGCTGTCCGGATAATCTGCGGAAAGTCGCCGGGCGGCGTGTCGGCCTTGCCCTGGCCGGGGCGACCGTCCTGAGCCTGGGGGTTCTGACAGTCAAGCGCAACGGCGACTACCGCAGCGAACTTGCGATCTGGCAGGACACCGTCCGAAAGTTGCCGGGCAATTGGCGAGCGTGGTACCACCGAGGGGTCGCGCACGCCAAGCAGGGCAACCACGACCAGGCCATCAGCGATTACAACCAGGCCATCGAGTTGAGTCCCACCTTCGCCGCCACCTACAAGGACCGCGGCAAGGCCTACGGGGCCAAGGGCGAGGATGGCAAGGCAATCAACGATTTCACTACGGCCATAAGGTTGAATCCCGAGTTCGCCTGGGCCTACTACTATCGGGGCAACGCTTGGGCGCGCAGAAACAACCACGGCCGGGCCGCGTCGGATTACACCACGGCCATCGAGTTAAGCCCCAAGTTCGCCCTGGCTTACATGAACCGGGCCGTCGTGTACACGGCGATGCGCCGCTACGAAAAGGCCTGGGGCGACGTGGATGCCTGCCGGAGACTCGGAGGCAAGATCAATCCCACGTTTCTCGCCGTTCTCAGCAAGATCTCGCCTCGCCGGCAGTAAAGGGAATTATTGGCTTCCATTGCAAAGGGCTTGTGCTTCCCCTGTATCCCCGCACGGTAGAAGGCCGGCGAGCAAACCGGCCAGCACATAGCAGTCCACGGCTACCAGGAACAGCCTCGCAAAGCCGAAGTGCATGGCCAGCAGCAGCGCGGACACCGTGGCGATCACCGAGGCAAACCCGTTGACCGCCCAAGCCCATGGCACCAGCGCCGAGGCGGCCGCGCCGATCCGGCGCAGGGCCGTGGGGAATTGAGCACGGCTACGGGTACAACATGATGATTCCCAGACTATGGGATCAGGATTACCTTGGCAATCAGCACCTGCGTGTCAAGGATGTGTCCTGGAAGCATCCCGCCAGGACGGGAATCATGGCCGAGATGGCATGTTTCTACTGGCACAATACCATTTCAAGCTACGATGGTAGTGTCGCCTATATGTACGCCGATCGGCACAAGACCGGCAAGGCCTACGTGCTTTTCATGGATTTTCACGTGTCTTTTGAGACCACACCCTTTCCGAATTCCGGGCCCGACAACATCCGAGATCCTTCGTAGGAACTGTGGCCTTTTGTCGTGTTTGGGTGACGCAACTGCTACGGATATGGGGAAAATCGTTTTTGAGTCAACACTTCGCCGACATCCAGACCCTCAGGCCACTGTGTCATCAGGACGGCCATCCTGGCCATGTCCGGCGCGGGCACCAGCAACGACCGATCGATGTCCACCCCGACGGTCTCAAACATCGCCGTATCGGTGCCCGCGGGCGAAAGCACGTCAACGCGAATCTTCTCCGGCGCCAGTTCCTTTGCCAGGACCCGGCTGAACTGCAAGACGGCCGCCTTTGAGGCGCAGTACACCGCGATCGTCTCCATCGGCAGGTGAGCGCCGACCGATGCGACGTTGATAATCTGGCCCCGGGCCGAACTCCGCAGCAGACCGATGGCCTCTCGGCACAGCAGCATCAGCCCCCGAACGTTAAGGTTCAGTACGAAGTCGATCTTCTCCGTCGGCATGTCCACAAACGCGCCCACCCAACTGCATCCGGCGTTGTTAACCAGAAGGTCCAGCCCCCCCA
The DNA here is from genome assembly GCA_030754715.1 of Phycisphaerae bacterium. GTDB lineage: Bacteria > Planctomycetota > Phycisphaerae > SM23-33 > SM23-33 > JASLZV01. The sequence goes on along the minus strand of JASLZV010000028.1, from coordinate 8,142 downwards.
GTTGTTCACCGGCCGCCGCGATGATCTTTTCGGCCGATCCGTCAGCCGCCACGTCCGCGGCAAACGGCTTGATCGTCCCTCCGGCTTCGTCGGCCAGGGCCTTGATCGGATCAGGTTTGACGTCCACCGCCAGAACGCTCCATCCCTCTGCCGCCAACTGCCGGGCGATCTCGCGGCCGATCCCGCTGCCGGCCCCGGTAACAACGCCTCGCTTCGCCGATTCCTTCGTCATTGCCTTATCCTTTCTGCCAATCGAGGACTATGCCCATCGCCTCCTGGCGGCGATTGAGCAGCATGTCGTACATCGCCGGCGCTTCGTCCGCCGGCACCACGTGCGTTATCATGGATTTCATGTGCATTTTCCCATCAGCCAGATTACGGGCGCAGGTCCGCTGTCCTTCCGGCGTGCAATTGGTGGGGTTGTATATTACCAGTTCTTTTGCGTGCGGCCACAACAGGTCCAGCGGCGTACGGTCGGGGTAGTAACCCTGAAGGCAATACCGCCCACCGGCGTGCAGCCAGTGGAACGAAGCGTTGATCGTCTCGGTGTGGGCCGACGTGTCAATCACCGCATCAACGCCGTCGCCACAGTGTTTCTTGATAGTCTCGGCCGGATCCTCCTTTGAGGGATTGATTGTAATCGCGCCAGCATGGTCGGCCGCAAGTTTCAGCCGGTCGTCCAGCAGATCCAGACCGATGACGCGCGCCCCGAGCATGTTGGCGGTCTGAGCGCTGTACTGCCCGATCATGCCGAGTCCGATCACAACCACCCACTGTCCCTTTTCGACGGGCATCACCTCGGCGGCGCCATGATATCCGACGGCCGGCATGCAGAGCAACGCGGCCTCGGTCCGAGAGAGGTTCGGTGGTATCTTGAACATCTCCGGCTCGGAGGCGCTGACTACCGACCAACCGGTGTGCCCGGCCCACTCGACGTTTGTGCCGGGCGTCACCCTGGTGAAACGCAGATAGACGACGTCGCCGGACTTGTAACCGGTCACCTCCTTGCCGACCTGCTCGACCACGCCGACCTTCTGGTAGCCGGGAATAGTGGGGAACCTGGTGCACCAGTATTTTCCCGTCAGGCTCCACAGTTCCGTACCGGCGCTGATGCCGGAGTAGAGCGTGCGAACCACAATGTCGCCGCGGTCGCCTTCAGGCAGTTCGATCTGCCGCACCTCGACCTGCCGCGGCTCTGTGAACACAACCGCCTTGCACTTGATGCCCATAGTCGTTCTCCCGAAAAACCGGTTCTCGCCACCCCCATCCTAACGCCTCGGCAGCGGTGCAGCCGACAGTAGTCCTCACGCAAAAATACCACATCCGCAATCAGTCGGAAACCTCGATTCACCGCCGGCCACCGCCCTTCAGCGGCTTTGCCGACGAAACACACACGGCGCGATGGACGAAAGGTCGCCAAGGAACTCGCCCAGTTCCGCCGGGACAATCCGCGTGTCCTGGGCGTTTGTCGGCAGGGCCTCGCGGCCAAACGCCGCCCGAATCGCCTCGGTCCACCACTCATCGAGGTATCGCGCCAGAGACCCCAGGATAATCACCTCCGGGCTGAAAATATCGGCCAGCAGGGCGCACAGTTGCCCGGTCCTGCGGGCGGACTCGGCCAGAACGGCGCGGGCGGCCTGATTACCTTCGCCCTCCAGGCGAGAGAGTTCCCGCGCGGTGATGGGGGCGATGAACTCCCGCGGAAACATGTGCCCCGCCAGCAGGCCGATCCCCTGCCCACTGCAAAACGATTCGACCGAACCAACTTTGCCGAACAGTTCCGGCCCATAGTCGCTCAGGCGGATATGACCGACCTCCGGCGACTGACCCGCCGGGCCGCGGAGGATCCGCCGGTCCGCCATGATCCCGGCCCCACAGCCGGTGCCCATGGTCAGGTAAATTGCGACGGAGCACCGGCGTGCAGCCCCCCACAACCATTCAGCCAACAGGCAGGCGGCTGCATCGTGTTCGACGATCACTTCAAGGCCCAGGCGCTCGCGTAGGATCTTACCCAACGGCACACGGTCCCAGCCGGGCAGGTGCGGAGGCGACAGCACCTCGGCGGTGTTGGGGTTCATCGGCCCGCCGACGGCCACGCCGAGCACTTCGATGCCGCGGTGGGCATCCAAAAATCCGTGCGCCCGGGCAAGAAAATCCTCCAGCATCGCGCCGGGGCCCCGCTCGGCGCGGCTCGGCCAGTCGGCCCGGGCCAGGACAGTCCCACCGCCCTCGGCTACGACGGCTGCACACATCGTCCCGCCGAGGTCCCATCCCAGAATCGGCTTGTGGGGATCGGCTTTGCTCACGGCCGGGTAGTATCGACGACGGGGCGCCTCCAGACAAGGCCCCCACCAGCCACCACCGGCGGCTGCGGGTTGCACCCGTCTCGACAAGTATTGCCTAAAACGTTCCAAGGCATTATAAATCACTCGAAGCCAAAGCGCGTGCCAGGATGAACGATATATTCATCACCGAAAACTTCCTGCTGCAAAGCGACACTGCCGCAGCCCTGTACCATCAATACGCCAGGGACCTGCCGATTATCGACTATCACTGCCACCTGCCGCCTCGCCAGATCGCCGAGGACCATCGCTTTGAAAATCTCACGCAAATCTGGCTGTGCGGCGACCACTACAAGTGGCGGCTGATGCGGGCCAACGGGATCGACGAGCGATACATTACTGGCGAGGCGACGGACCTGGAAAAATTCCAAAAGTGGGCACAGACCGTTCCAAATACGCTGCGCAACTGCATGTATCATTGGGTGCATCTGGAACTGAACCGACCGTTCGGCATCTCCGACCGCCTCCTGAACCCCGCCACCGCCGAGAGCATTTGGCAGGACTGCAACGCCAAACTCGCCCAGACGGGATTCTCCGCACGCGGGATCATGAAGCGGATGAACGTCGTCCTGGCATGCACCACCGACGATCCTGCCGATTCGCTGGAACATCACCGGGCCATCGCCGAGGACCGATCGTTCGACATCCGGGTCCTGCCGACGTTCCGACCCGGCGCGGGGATGGCCGTCGAGTCGCCCGAAGCGTTCAATACCTGGGTGGACAAACTCACGGCAGCCGCCGAGGTGGACATCCGCGACTTTGACACCTACCTTGACGCAATCCGTCGGCGGCATCAATTCTTCCACGACATGGGCTGCCGGTTAAGCGATCACGGCATCGAGACGGTATACGCAGCCGACTATCGCCAGGACGAGATCCGGAAAATCTTCGACAAGGTCCGCGGCGGCGGCCTGCCGGACGCCGAGGGGATTGTCAAGTTCAAGTCGGCCATGCTCTATGAACTGGCCGTGATGGACCATCAGGCCGGCTGGACGCAGCAGATTCATTACGGCGCCCTGCGGAACAACAACACGCGGATGTTCGAGCGGTTGGGGCCCGATTCCGGATACGACTCCATCGGCGAGTGCCAAATCGCCCGCCCGCTGGCTGGTCTGCTGGACCGCCTCGACCGGAGCGGGCAACTGCCCAGGACCATCCTGTACAACCTCAATCCACGCGACAACGAGTTGATCGCCTCGATGATCGGTAACTTCCAGGACGCCCGGACGCCCGGGAAGATGCAGTTCGGCCCCGCCTGGTGGTATCTCGACCAGATCGACGGCATGACGCGGCAGATCGAGGCGATGTCAAACGCGGGACTGCTCAGCCGGTTCGTGGGGATGACAACTGACTCGCGGTCGTTTCTGTCGTACACGCGGCACGAGTACTTCCGCCGCCTGCTTTGCAACATCCTCGGAGGCGAGATGGATGCCGGCCTGCTGCCCGACGATATGGAACTGATCGGCAACTTGGTCGCCGACACCTGCTACCACAACGCGGCGACCTACTTCGGCTTCGATCTGCCGAAGTAAAGACAAGCCTCTCTGACGCGGGACCGATTTCACTGCCGAAACCTATTCCGGCTTTTTGCCCCCGTTTCCGCTGGTCATCGCATACAGGACAACGTTGGCGGCTATCGTCCGGGCGGAAACAGGCATGTAACTGCGGGCACCATGGGCCGTATGCCCGTCAAGCGTGTCATGAACGCCGAACGGAAGATAGATAGCCTGGATTCGTCCGCCACGCCTGCGACCGAATCCCCGCATGGGTTGAGGCGCTCTGACAAAGGCCCTTCTAAACGCCGCGGTGCGGACGAGGCCCTCGAGCTTAATGCCTCGAAACTCGCCGCACTTGCCCGTCAGCAAGGGCGAGTCGGCTGGAAGGTATCCGCGTCCCCGGAACAACTGGCGGAGCATCGTCTGAGCCGAACCATCAAACGCCGCCGCCCCGCCCACCGCGTTCACCAGTAGCGTTCCATCGCCATCGAGGTATTCCTTTAGGGCCAACAACTCCTCCTTGCTGAGTGTGAATTCGTCTGACCCGGTCATCCACAGGAGGTCCTTACCCTCCAGCGCCGCCTTGGTGATCGGGCAGCCGGCGCTGATCTTGAGCTCAACACGGTTATCCACGGTGAGTTTCTGGGAGAGGTAATTCAGCGCGTAGGGCTGGGTGCTCCAGTTTCCGCCGTGCTTCAGCCAGGCGACGTTCACCGTGTAACTGGCCTTGGCCGACCCGATTCCGGTGAACACCGGCCGCAGGCGAGAAGATATTTCGTTGCGTCCCGTGGCGTACACGAACAAATTCACGCCCGCCAGAAAATTTAATCTACCCGAGACACTGGCCCATTTGTGCCACGCGCAGGTAATGTCCTTTTCACAGATCATCGCCAGGAGCCTCGTACCGTCGGAGACGCCCGACATCGGCAGCCTTTTCGGCCCGTTTGGGATCTTTTTGTAGGCGTCATACAGCGGGTGCTTCTCGGGCAGTTTTTCAAGTTGGTAGTACTTTCCCACCGATTTGCGCTGCGGGAGGTACAGGTCGGCGAGGGCCTTGTGTGCCGATTCCAGGAACACCGAGCTGCCGTGGGTCGGCACAAACAGCAGCATACCGCCCCGAAGCGTGTATTGGCGCAGGAGATTCCACTGCTCCGGCGTAAGAGCCATCGCCTCGTTGCCGGTCACGAGCATTATCGGTGCGTCCAGCAAGGTCTGAACGTCGTCGCTGATCTTGACCACCTGCCATCGCATCGGACGCTCAAGTTGTCGGCGCATGTACTCACTGAACCGTGCAACGTCGCGCGGGTGAAAATTCCAGTTGCTCTCCGCCCCGCCGTAATTGAGTTTGTTGAAAATCAGAGGCAGACGCCCCCTGGCCAGCACGATCAGTTCGTAGCACGCGCGGATCAGCGACCCATAATATCCGCTGTATGCCTTGCCGAACGGCTTGGGTTTGGCAAGTTCGGCGGCTGCGATGGCGTACCAATCGACCCCGCCGATGAACTTCTTCCCGCTGGACATCCCCACCCGCTGTATGCAAAAGGCCGTGTAACTGTTGGAAACGAAATTCTTCTTGAAGTTCTTGTTCAGGTAGTCCCACCCACTGTCCAACGTCTTTTGGTGGCGATACGGGCGGCAGGCTTTGCCCAGAGAGTCGCGGCAGATGTACATGCTGGCCAGGCCCGCGGCGGTCATCCGCGGGGTGGATGTCATTTCAAGGTCTTCCAGATTGGAGTAGGACCACCCACCGTCCTTGCCTTGCCTGCCGATCCAAACGCCTTCGGCCTTGTTGATGATGCCAGAGGGAATCCTCACCCCGCCGGCCTTTGCCTCCCACAGGGCCATCATGACGTACTGGTTGGAGGAGTTGTCGCCAACCTGTTCAGGGCCGTTTACGCCCCACGACCCGCCACCCCGCGCCAGCCATCTGACGTCTTCAATAAGTTGCTTGCGGTATGGCGACTTCTTGGCCGTGCCCACCACCCGGCTCAGCGCCATCACGCGCACCGACCGCACCTCCACGTTGTCGGTCTTGATCTTCGTCAGGGCCGCCAGGGCCTTTTCCATCGGCGAATTGTTCGCGAATTTCTCTCCCGCCTCCAGCAGGGCTAAGGTCGCCAAAGCCGTTGGAAATCCGCCGGGCTTGCCCCCCCGACTGGTGTAAGGAGGAATAACCCAGTGCCCCTCCTCCTTCTGTTGCCCCCAGATATACCGCCTGAGGGCCCCGGTAGCCTGATCAATGTCCTCGTCAGCCGTCTCGCGGGCCGCGCCGGCAGCCGGGGTGAGACACGCGCACGCTACCAGCAAAACCGCAATGATTCTTTCGGTCACTTTAGTCGCTCCACGGTTCGGTTATTTTTTCCTCAGGGCTTCCATCTGCCCCCTGGCTTTGCTGGCAGAGTAGCGTCTGAGCATCCTGAAATACGTCTTGGCGTACTTGCCTCCCTTGTATTGCCCCATCGCCAGCAACAATTGGGGCACCAGGCCCTGAGCGGTCTGCACTCGACGCAGGTAATGCTTCTGGCCCGCGATATACTTGAAGGCCCTGGCCGGGGTCGTGGACGCTGCGTCGGCCGACCTGAGACAATTCATCGCGTGGGCGTGCCAGGGATATTGGGTAATAGGCCACGGTGCGGAGTCCACCACCGTCGTGTAGTACTTGAACGCGGGGAGATACTTCTCCTCCTTCTCGTACATGATCCCCATCATGATGGCAAAGCCGCGGTGGTCGCCCTTCGTCTTGCACATTCTGGCTTGTAACTGAAGAATCGCCCCCTTGGCCTTGCCCGACAACGACCCCGAGCCCAGCGCCCATCCGAGATTGGCCGTGTCCAGCCGACCGCGCAGAGAGAAGTCGTGCTCCTTGTCCCGCAGGCGGGTTTCCAGGGCTCCCAACGCCTTGATGCCGTCGGTGGCGTCGTTCTTAAGCACACACTGCTGGCTTATCATGTTGATGTCCTCAAAGGACATCTGCCACGCCAATTCCGGGTAAATCTTCTGCTTGCGCAGCCTCCGAGCAACCTCGGCAGCTTCGGTGAAACAGATCTCCGGCGGGTTATACCGGTAGCGGACAGAAGTGTAATAGGCGTGGAAGGCCCGCCTGAGGCAGAATATCTCCTGATGGCGGCCGGAGAACCTCTTGGCCTGCCGCTCCCAGTACGCCCCCATTTCCTTGTGTTTGGCCAGGTTCTTCTCCTCGTAGGTGCCCAACAGCGCCATGGCCTCCAATTCGCCGCTCCCGGCCCGTTTGGAAAGTTGCCCTCTGGCAAACTTGATGCGCCCTTCCTTGTCCTTCATGGCGTCGTAGCACTCGATGCGATAGTCAAACCACGTTTGGTAGGCCCCGGCGCCGGGAAAATGCGCGATGGCCGCCCTCGTCAGCCTCGCCAGTTCCTCGTATTCCCTCTCCCCGTGCTTCGCGCCGATCTGTTGTTCCAGGACCCTTTGTGTATCGGGGTGATATCGATAGGCGCTGATCATCCGCTGGGCCCACTTGTCCCGCTGATCGTAGAGAACCTTCGCGACGTAGTGACCTACCAGCGTCTTGATCGCCTCGATGGTGGATGCATCGTCGCGATAATCCTGGTACATCTCCTCGGCAATTTCCTCCATGCGTCGCCTCGCGTTGGCCGTGTCGTCCTTCATGAAGCTGCGCAGCGCCTTCAGCAGGGCCGCCGGCGCGTTCCCAGGGTCGGCAACAGGAATCACCCACCTCTTCCGCGCCGATGCCACCAGCGGCTCAAAGGCCTTGTCCTGCCTGGCAAGGCCCTGCACGTACCCGAACAACTCGGCCGACCAGTAATCATTGCCCATCAGCACCTTGGCCAGCCCCACGGCCTCGTCCACCTTCTTGAGCGCCAGCAGCAAACTGATTCGGCGGGCAAGACTCGTCCTCATGCGACGCGGGTTGAATTTATATGTCCCGGCGTCTTCTTCCAGCAGTTTCAGGGTCGCGGAGATCCGCCTGGCGTCTTTGGCGGCCAGACCGACCCACCTGGCCAAGACACTATCCCGGTACCGCCATTCAATGTGCGGGTATCGGTGCATGCCGGTACTATTGGCCGCATAGCTCCGCCAACCGTTTTCGGGATATTTCTCCAGAAACCACCGGGCCAACTTGAACCAATCCTCGTATCTGCCATTGGCGTAAAGGTGGTTGAGCCTGGTGGGTATCCTCAGACCGAGGCTGTAAAAACCGCCCCACGTGTCGATGAGGTGTTGATAGGACTTCTCGGCTGCGGCGTCCTGCCCGTCGGCCTGGTCCTGCTCGGCCTGATATGCCCAGAACAGCATGGCGTCAGGAT
>JASLZV010000289.1:245-3056 GCA_030754715.1 Phycisphaerae bacterium | reverse complement strand
GTCCCCTTGCCCGTACCGATCTCGATCTCCACCGGGCTGGTGTTGCCGAAGATCTTCGCCCAATCGAGCCGGCCCTGCGAAGCGGAGTCGTCCAGCAAAACGCCGCTGGTATCCCACTTGGCGGCCTTTCCGTGGGCGAGATGTTGCGGGGAGTTCGGCCGCATGGTAGAGAGCATAGGCCCTTGGCCCGCGCGCGGCAAGCAGAACGGCCTCAGGCCCCGATATGTGCCCCCGGTCTTGTGGGCGAGCACTTGCATTCCGTACCTGCAGCGCGATAATCGTTGGCCGTTACGGCTGGCGGGGAGTGCTTCTGGAACGTTTGAGGTGACCGGCTGAAAGGCAGGTATTATGAAACTCGGCGTGATGGCGGCGCTGTTTGGCGGCAAGAAGCTCGACGATGCGTTGGCCGAATGCCGGAAAGTGGGGCTGGAAGCCATCGAGCTGCCGGCTGGCGCGTACCCCGGTGATCCGTGGCGGCTTGGCGGTATTGCCAGAGACAAGAAGGCACTTACTGGGCTGAAGAAGAAACTGGCCGACCATGGCTTGGAGGCCTGCGGTATCGCGGCGCATGGCAATCCGGTGCATCCGAACAAGCGGATCGCAGCAGCCCACCGGAAGGATCTTCGCAACGCGATTCTGCTGGCGGCGGAGTTGGGAACCGTGGTGGTCGGCTTTTCCGGCTGTCCGGGGGGCTGCCCCACCGACAAGACGCCCAATTTCGTTACCTGCCCCTGGCCCGATGAGTTTGCCGAGGCCGCCCGATATCAGTGGGACAAGGTGATTATTCCCTTCTGGGCCAGGGAGAACGACTTTGCAGCGAAGTATGGCGTGAAAATTGCCCTGGAGGCTCATCCGGGCATGGTGGTGCACAGCCCCGCGGACATTGTTCGCCTGCGGAAGGCCGCCGGCAGGAGTATCGGCGCGAATCTCGACCCCAGCCACTTCTTCTGGCAGGGTATCGACCCGATCGAGGCGGTTCGGTACCTCGGCGACCACAAGTGCATCTTTCACGTCCACGCCAAGGACTGCGCCATAGACAAGCGTAATGCGGCAATCAGCGGTAACTTGGATATCAAGAGTTACAGCGACGTGAAGAACCGTGCATGGGTGTTCAGGACGGTTGGCTACGGACACGACGACGAGTTCTGGAAACTGTTTATCTCAATGCTGCGGCTTTATGATTACGATGGTGTCATTAGCATCGAACACGAAGACTCGCTTATGAGCCTCCACGAAGGCTTTGCAAAGGCCGTCACGTATCTCAAAGGTATTATCCTGACCGAGCCGGTCGGTCAGGCGTGGTGGTTCTAAATGGATGCAGAGGATTCTAGGATGGTGAATCCGGCTGACAGGCCGGGTATAATGTTCGCGGAAATCCTTAATGCTGCCGCAGGAAGAATCAACCATGAGACGAATCCTGGTAATTGCCTTTTCCATGTTGTTGGCGATGTGCTGCGCAGGATGTTTTAGCCTCGATATTGAATGATCGCCGCCGGCCTCAACTTTCGCTGAAGTCCGGACGATCAAGAGTTGGGTGTTTTCCATGCGCGGTGCGGTGGCGTTGGCCGGCGAATCCCTTTGAGGCGTCGATTAGACCCCTTTTGAGGGAGATCAAATCATGAGACGAATCCTGCTTGTTGTGTTGTTGGCGATGGTTTGCACCGGCTGTGTTGACATCGACGTGAACGATTCCGACAACAACGAATCGATGCTTGATAAAGTCGGTGAGATAACAGTGGCGGCAGCCGAAGCTGACTAGCGCCGGGCGCCTGGGGCGGATGTTCCGGTCGGTTGAAGCCACGGGCCACATGATTCTTTCGCTGCGCGATCCGGGCGAAACCGATGCGTGCACGACGTTATGATGCCCGCCGAGCGGGCTTCAGGGAGAATATATTATGAAACGATTCGGGATGGTTGCGTTTGTATCCTTGATGATGCTTTCCTACGGATGCGCCGATCTCAAGATCAAGATTCCGCCGCTGTTTGGCAGCGGCGACGCCGGCGAGGGCAGGAAGGCCGAAGGCAAGACCACCGAAGGTGATGACGGCGAGCCGGCCGCCGGCGATGACCGAGGCACTAGGGGTTTGCCTGACGCGAGCGGCCGCGGGTGGGTCGGAACGGCGATGGACATCGCCAGCGTAGTGATGTTGGGGGCCGAGCATGGCGCGCTGTACTACGCCTACGATTCCTTGGCCTATCCGGGCAGGGAGGTTCACCTGGCCGTGCGCCTGCGGTCGCTTCGAGAGATGAAGAACATGGCCAACGTGACAGTCTCGTTCTATAGAGGCCGGAAGTTGATCGGCCGCAGCAGGACCGACGCCGGCGGATTGGCCCATATGGCCTGGACGCCGCCGAAGATCGGCAATTATCACCTGCGGGCACGCATCACGGAGGTGGCCGATAGTCACCGGGAGTTTCTGGCGATCTCCGATACGTCGCTGCTGGTGGTCGCCCGGAGCAGGGATACGCCTATTGTCGTGATCGACCTAGACCACACGATTGTGGATGCGGGGTTTTTTCGCGTCCTGCTCGGGGGAGCCAAGCCCATGGACAGATCTCTGGAGGTCACCAAACGGATCGCAAAGGAGTACACCGTCGTATACCTTACCCAGCGGCCGGAGGTATTGACCCGCAAGAGCAAATTGTGGCTCGTGAAGCACGGTTACCCTGCCGGGCCGATCATGTTGTCCGCCGGCACGAAGGTGTCCTTGAACGAGAAAATCGGGTGCTCGCTATGGCTGTGCATGTATTTCGGCACTCGCACGACATCGACACCATCGGTGTTCTTGTCGACGAAGAACAAGCCATGTT
>JASLZV010000289.1:0-235 GCA_030754715.1 Phycisphaerae bacterium | reverse complement strand
GCGTTTCGGCATCGGCGACAAGTTCTCCGATACCGAGGCATATGTGGCCAACGGTCTGAAGGCCTACCTAATTCCGCACTGCAAGGACAAGCCCAAGGACCTGCGCAAGATGGCTAGCCGCATCCGCCGACTGCCCGGAAGCGCACGCCTGCACGTGGTTGACAACTGGTATGACATTGAAGCGGGCATCTTCGATGGCAAAACCTTCCCGCCGGCTACGTATGCCCGGGCTCTT
>JASLZV010000288.1 GCA_030754715.1 Phycisphaerae bacterium | reverse complement strand
GCCGCCGCAGAGGCGGGTGATCGCAACGCGCGATCTCGGCAATACTTACGCTAACTAGCGGGGGCAGGATTCGAACCTGCGACCTCCGGGTTATGAGCCCGACGAGCTACCAGACTGCTCTACCCCGCGATCATGTTATGCGACAAATCCTAACCGCTGCGGCTGTGAAGGTCAAGACGTTTTGGCGACAGCGGCAGAAGATAAAGCGAAGGCTCTGATATCCCTGGCCGCTCTGGCGCCAAGTGAAGAAGAAACGAGACCTGGCCGAAGCGAACCAGCCGGAGAACAAGCCGTCTGGGGCGGCCAAAGGCGAAAGGCAGCGTCCCATGGCGAATCGCCCGCTCAGCGAATTAACCACCCAGCCGGTTACTCACTCGGCGGGCTGGTAACTTGCGTTGTCCGGTCAGGGGGTGATGGTGATGTTGTGTGTCATTACCGGCTTGGGCGAACCGGAGTAGAACTTCACGACGTATCCGCCCGGTCCGCCGCTCTCCTGGGCGATCTTGCGCGGACTGAAGATAACATGCGTGCCCACTGCGGACATCGCCCGCGTCCACTTGACCTGGGTGGAGGCAATGTTTTTGGGAACGCCCTTTCTGGCGATGGTGATGCGGAAGCGGTTTCGGTCGCATTCCGGCGGCAGTTTAATCATGACGTACATCTTGTCCGATTTGGCGCTGAACCTGTCGGTGTAGGGCCACTTGCCGTCGTAAGGCAGGCCCGAAGTCGTGCGGAAGGCCTTCGACTGGTTGACCTTGATGGTTTTTCGAATGATGGCGAACTGGCTGAGCAGTTGCCACATAACCTGTCGCCTGGCTATGGCCAGGCAGGCGTAGGGATCCATTCTGGGATGTTCTCCGCTGGACGTTGCGCGGCCGACGGCCTGGGCGGAATAGATCGTCCGGGGTCTTCCGCGATCGATACGTATGAGTGTGGCGCTGACCTGTATGTTGGCCTCGTTGTGAAAGTAGGTGTAAGGCACGTAGTGCGAGATGTAGAGTTGCTTCTTGCGATTAGTGCGATAGACCGGCCGCCGCTTGGTCTGCCGCCGGCTGGTTGCCGAGCAGGAATTAACTGACCCGGTGATGATGGCCTGGACCTTTCCTAGTTTGGCCATGGTGTTGGCCGCGACGGACTCGTCGCTACTGAACGCCTGCCGGATGGCAATCTCCTTCTCTACGGCGCTGAAGTGCTGGCGATTGAAGATCTTGTAGGTTCCGTTGGCCGTCAGTGCAGCCGACAGTTCATTGGCGATGGCCTGCGCCTGCCCCCGGGTGCCGGCGAGGTTCTTGAAATCGGTAATGGCTATGGTCTTGGGGGCTGCGTCCCAGAAGACCGGGTACTGAATAATGAGGATCTTCTTGGTGCAGCCGCCGAGGAAGACCGCCGACAGGGCCAGAGCGGCCGCTACGGCCCGGGGGTTTCGTGAAATGCGCATCGTCGTCTCCATTCTCTCACGGTTTATATGTCGAAATCAGGTAGGAGTATATGTGGTTCTGCCCGCCGGGTTCCATTGAAAAGTCCAAGCGGCGATGCCGAGGCGCCAGACAGGACTCTGCCGCGCCGGCGAGCCGGGTCGTGTTGTGGTTTACTTCCGCCTGATGGTTCGCGTACACTGGTGCGGCGGCGGTCCGCCGGCTGCCGCCGGGCGCACGCTCGCTAGTCCGTTCAAGGCTGCTTTGAAATGATACCCATTGGTACCGACTATCGGTTGACTCGCACGCCGCTAATTAACTACGCGCTGCTGGCGGCCAATATTGTGCTGTTCCTGATCGGCTACAACGCCGCGACGCCGGCCGGCGACGCACGCTTGGAGTCGTTGAGGTTGCTGCTGTATCCGGATGCCCCGCAGTTGTACCAGTTTTTCAGTTCGATGTTCCTTCACGGAAACTTCTCGCACCTGATAGGAAACATGATATTCCTTTGGGTGTTTGGAAACGCAATTAACGACAGGTTCGGGCATATCGGCTACCTGGCGTTTTACCTGGCTGGCGGAATATTGGCCGGTATAGGATACGTGCTTCTGGAGGACCGGGCGCCGGTGCTTGGCGCTTCGGGAGCGATCTCGGCAGTAACCGGTGCCTACCTGGTGCTGTTTCCCCGCGTGAGGGTGACGCTGCTGTTATGGTTCTACATCATCACGACGTTCCAGGTCTCCAGCCTGGTGTTCCTCCTGTTTCAATTCGTCTACAACCTCGTGATGTCATACCCATCCATGGGTGGCGCCGGCGGCGTGGCATACGTGGCACACAGCAGCGGATACGTGTTCGGAATCGCCGTTTCGGTGGGCCTCCTGGCGACCAGGATACTGCCCGGAAATCCGTTTGACCTACTGAACCTGATCCGCTCGGACAGCCGGCGCTGGCGGTTCCGGCGAATGGTAGCCCAGGGGCACGACCCCTTCAGCCAGGTCGGCGCGACCGGTCGGCCGGGCACCAAACGATGGGTCAACACCCGCAAGGTGGAATCGATCAAGCCCGAAACCCAGGAGGCACGCGAAATGATACTGCGGCGGGAAATCGCCGAGGCGTGCGGCCGCCACGACCTGGATCCCGCGGTGCGGAGGTATCTGGAGTTGATTCGCCTGGTTGACGGGGCGGTGCTCTCGCAGCCCAACCAGTTGGACGTGGCCAACCAACTGATGGCCGACGAGCAGCACGCTGCCGCCACGGAGGCATACGAGCGTTTTCTCAAGCATTACGGCGGCTACGAGCACGTCGCCGACATCTACCTGATGCTGGGTTTGTTGTATGGCCGATACTTAAATCAGTACGACCGGGCTTCCGAAACGCTTGAGCGGGCCATTGAACTGCTTAAGGACCCCCGAAAGGTCGAACTGGCCCGCGCGGACCTGGAAAACGTTCGCCGTCGCATGGGCGGCTGATCCGAGGGATCGGACCATGATGGACATTCCCATTCCGCCGCAACCCTTGTTGGCTGACTCCCTGGCTTATAGCATCGCCGGCGGATGTGTCGTCGTCGGCATACTACTGGCCTGTTGGGGTCGAACGTTAAGCCGCCTGCTGACCGGTGCCGGGGGCGTTGCCCTTGGCCTGCTGCTTGC
>JASLZV010000287.1 GCA_030754715.1 Phycisphaerae bacterium | reverse complement strand
AACCCGTTACCGGGCGGCGTCTGCCCTTTTGGGAGGTATCCTGGTGATGCGTAATACCCTTGCCATAATGCTTGTTGGCGTGGTGGTAGTAGTCTGCGTGTCCACCCCGGCCGCGGCGCAGGTTCGCAAGATCGATGCTAATCTCGTTGAGGTGACGATAATCGGGGCCGGCATGACCGAGGAGGAGGCCCTAAGCGACGCCAAGCGAAAGGCTATCGAACAGGGTGCGGGCGCCTTTATCTACTCCCAGTCAAAGACCCGCGACTTTGCCCTGGTAAAGGACACCATCCTGACCCGCTCGGCGGGCTTCGTCCAGAAGGTCACCGTGCTGAGCAAGAAGGAGACCGACGACGGGGCCTGGGAACTCAAGGTTCGCGTCGTGGTGTCCGTCAAGGGCATTGAAGACATGTGGGGTGTGGTCACCAATCTCCTTCAGGAGATGGGCCAGCCCAAGATCATGGTCGCGATCAACGAGAGGATTGACGGGCAACTCCAGGAAGACTCCAGCCTCCAGACAACGGTTGTGAACATGCTGCTCAAGAGCGGCTTCAGGCTGGTGGACAAGAGGCAACTCAAGGCCATCGACGTCAAGGACATCCAGGCAGGCATCGCCGAGAACAAACCGGCGCTCGTGCAGGCCATCGCCAAGCGTTACGGCGCGCAGTTGTTCATTGTCGGCAGCGCCAACGCCACCTCGGGCGGCAACCGGAACATCTATGGCATCAATGTGTTCCTCTACGGCGCCGACGCCAACGTCCGCTGCTTCCGCAGCGATACCGCCGAACTGTTGGCCTCCAAGCGCAGCACGGCCCAAAGTAACGACAGGGTGCCCCGCCTGGCTGCTTCCAAGGCCCTGGCCGTTCTGGGCAGAAAACTCGGCCCCAGGATCCGGCAGGACATCCTGAGATTCTGGATGGACGCTTTGGCGGGTCGTGGTGAGGTCCAACTGGAAGTGGAGAATATCTCCTTCGGCCAGTTCAGCAAAATCAAGAAGGCCCTCAAGAAACTCAAGGAAGTCAAGAGTGTCGCCGGAAACTTCCACAACAAGGTCGGCAAACTCCGTATGAACAGCAATATCAGCGCAAGTAAACTGGCCGAAGTGTTGGCCGAGAGCCTGGAAAGCGTCATCGAGATAACCGACGTTTCCCAGAACGTCATCAAGGGAACCCACATCGGGAAATAACAGCCTGGGCGGCAAACCAAAAAGAAAAGACGCAAACGGATGATTGTAAGGTGTGGCCGCTTCGGCGGCCACTTTTTTTTGTCAGGGGGAGCGGCTACGGATCGGATCATAGAGTCGCCGCCGGCCTACAGGGTGCCCTTGGTGCTGGGTACCTGATCGCGTTTCCCCGGATCGAAGGCCTTTGCCTGCCGCAGGCTCCGCGCGAAGCCCTTGAAGATCGCCTCGGCGATGTGGTGGTCGTTGCTTCCGCGGGGCACGCTAACGTGGAGGTTCAGGCCCGCTTCGCTTGAGAGTCGCCGGAAGAACTCCTCCACCAACTGCACGTCGAATGTGCCTATCTTGTGTCCGGAGAAGTTGGCATTGAATATCACCGTCGCCCGGCCCGACAGGTCCAGCGACACCTCCGCCATCGCCTCGTCCATGGGCACCGAGGCCGCCCCGTACCGCTGTATGCCGGTCTTGTCGCCCATCGCCCTGGCTAGCGCCTGGCCAAGGCACAGCCCCACGTCCTCGACCGTGTGGTGGTCGTCAACCTGGAGATCGCCCTCAGCTGTGATGGTCAGGTCCGTCAGGCTGTGGGTGCCCAGATGGTCCAACATGTGATCCAGGAACCCCACGCCGGTATCGGCGCGAACCTGTCCACTCCCGTCAAGGTCGAGCGACACCTTGATTTGAGTTTCCTTTGTTACCCGCTCCACGGTCGCCGTGCGCCTCTTGTTGGTCATAGCATTTTACCCAGCGCCGCGATCAGCGCGGCGTTGTCCTGGTCGTGCCCGACGGTAATTCGCAGTTTGTCGTCAAGCCGCGGCTGTTTGAAGTATCGGACGAGTATTCCGCGGCCCTTGAGGTCTTCGTAGAGGCGTTGGGCGTCCCCGCCGGGCGGGCGGGCCAACAGGAAGTTCGCCTGGCTGGGCCACACCTGAAAGCCCATCGCCAGCAGGTCGGCGGAGAGTTTGTTCCGCGAGGCCTTCACTCGGTCGATGTTGGCCCTGAAGTGTGCCCGGTCGCGGATAGCCGCCGCACCGGCCGCCGCGGCTACCGCATCCACGTTGTAACTGTCTTTGACCTTCGACAGGCCTTCCAGTAGGGCGGGGTTGGCCACGGCGAAGCCCAGGCGCAGGCCCGCCAGCGAATAGCCCTTCGAGAGCGTCCGCAGGACAACCACGTTGTCGCAACTCCGCGCCAGGTCCAACGCGCTGGAATCGGCAAAGTCAACGTAGGCCTCGTCGATAACCAGTATGCCGCTGAGGTGGTTGGCCAGGTCGGCCAGTTGGTCGTTGGGGGCAAGTGTGCCCGAGGGGCTGTTGGGACTGGCCACTAGCGTCAGTGCCGCGCCGGCCTCGGCCAGTTCGCCCGCCGGAAGGTTGTACTCTTCGTCGAACGGCACCTCGATCGTCTCGGCCTCCTGAATCTCCGCCAGTGTCCGATATAGCACGTAAGTGGGCACGGGGTATGCCGCGGGTCGGCCCACCCCGGCCGTCGAACGCATCAGCATCGTCAACAGTTCGTCGCTGCCGTTGCCGGGCAGGATCCACGGCTCGTCGAAGCCGAGCACATGAGCGGCGGCTGCGCGAAACTCCCGCGCGCAGGGATTCGGGTACCGCCGCAGCAGATCACCCGCCAGCCTGCGGACAACCTCCATCGCCGCTGGACTGGGCGGATAGGGGTTCTCGTTGGTGTTGAGTTTAATCACCTTTTCGTCTGCGCCCGGCTGCTCCCCGGGAACGTAGGGCGACAGGGAGTCAATGTTGTCACGAAAGTAGGACATACTTATTTCCCAGCCGTGCACGAAGTTTGCGGCTATTTCTTCTTCTTTCGGATTTTCACCGTCTTTGCATGTGCCGTGAGGCCCTCGCGCACAGCGAAGTCGGCTACGTCCTGGGCGTCTTCGGC
>JASLZV010000286.1 GCA_030754715.1 Phycisphaerae bacterium | reverse complement strand
TGAATTCTGCGGGACAATTACGCTGCGCTGGTTTACCGTCACATTACCAGGGCGAGCGCCGCAGCCACTTCAGCGATGGCGGATTTCTCGTGTTCGAGGGCCTTGCGGACAGCCACTGCCCCCGCTCGGCGGTGCGTCTTGGTCTGCCACGCGCCCTTGGGCGCCTTGTCTTTTCTGCCCAGGTGCGACTCCCATTTCTGCCAGGCTCCGTAAGCGGCTTTGTATTCCCTCGTTGCCGCCAGGAGGTGACAGCTCACTTTCGAGGCGAATTTCTTGGCCGCTTGTTTCAGATACATCGCAGTGCATTTTCTCGCCGTCCATTGCGGATAGATATTGTGGCAGCCAAGCCAGCCTTGGTGGAAGTAGGATTCATCCTTCGAGGTGTCTGCGATGTCGGCGGCGTAGGCCTCGATTCCCTCTATGCCGAACCGTACGCCGCTGTACACCCTGCTGTTGGCCATCGGGTTGTTCTGGGCCCAGCCGACGATATTCTCCATTACTTCGATGGCTATTTGCCTGGCGGCGACCTTTTTGACCCTCTTGGTGTGGCGAGCGAGGTATCTGCGGCTGTGCGTGTTGAACCAGTCTACAAACTGTCTCCACGTCCACCACTGGCCTGATTCGGCGAATGGCACGCATAGCACATAGACTTTGCGATGCAGTTTTCTGGCCGCCGCCTGGTAACCCGCAATCACCAGATCTTCCAGATATGGTGCGCGGATCGGCTTGCGGGCGTCCAACGTCTTCTTGACGGCGGTCCATGCCTGGTCGGCGCTTCCGAGATGCAGCCACTCCCAGCCAAAGCCGGTGGCCTGGGTAATTCGCTCATCCCCGCCGTGGGGTGGCACGTAACTCACCCAGAATTTGTCCTTGGGTTCATAGGCGAACGATACGCCGAATCCTGAGAGCGTCATCAGCGTTTCATAGTCAACAGACCTCCATCCAGCCGCCCGCATGCACACCAAATGCGTCGTTATTGCGCTGCGTGGCTGCCAGTAGATCTTGTTCGTCTCCTTTGTGACCTGCTCGAAGATCCTCGCGACATTCGTAAGGAGAACCTGGGGGTATCGTTCTTTCTTCTTCGTTGCCACCGCATTTTCTCCGGCGGTCTGCCGCCGTGCGTTTCGACAACCGTTCGTAACAGTCAAAGTGTAATCCCCCGCCCACTTTCCCGAAAAGGGATAAACTCAAGGTTTCTCAACTCGCTACCGGACCGGCTTTGGGTTGCGGCGGCTTCAGTCCACGATTTCCAGCAGGCGTTGAGTGAGTTCGATGTCGCGCTGCTTTTCGCGGTGAATTTGTTGGACTTGCTTCTTCAGTTTGGAGTTCGTGGTCTGGTTGACCATCGCGGCATACTGCTGAGCGGCCTGCTGCTGATGACCCAGCAGCGTTCGGAATTGTTCGGACAGCCGGGCCTCTTCAAACATTGTGGATCTCCCCGGTGTAGTTGTTGACCCACTGCCCGACGATGTCCCGGTGTGCGTCGGTGTTGTTCTTGAGGGCATGCAGGATGGAAAACACTTCCGACCGCTGCTCGTCGTCGAGGCATTCGGTGTGTTGGACTTCCTTGGCGGTAGCCTGCACGGTGTCGGACAAGAGCTGCTCCATGCGTGCCAAGTTGCCGAGAAAACCACGCGAGTTGTTTTCGACATACGTCATGGCGCCGCCTCCAACAGACGATTCTTCATGGGCAAGAAACAATGCCCGGGACTGGATTTGAACCAGCAAGGGGTAAAAACCCCACCAGGCCCTCAACCTGGCGCGTCTGCCAATTTCGCCACCCGGGCAACGGGTGACGACTTAATCTAAACCTGCCCGGGGTGAAAGTCAAGCGCGCGGGTCGTAATTTGGGTCTTTGGCACCAGGATTGCCCAAAAGTCGTTGACACTCGCGCTGCCTGTCTCTACACTTGCACGCCTTCGGTTGGCCTGGTTGGTGGTGGTACGGGACGATGGCAGGCTTTCCCCCCCCCAGAGGAACCCCGAAACCCGTGTCGGAGATGAAGTCGATGGCGAAGAAGAAAGCGAAGTGTGTGTATTTCTTTGGCGGAGGCAACAGCGAAGGCAAGGCCGCCATGAAGGAACTGCTGGGCGGCAAAGGCGCCAACTTGGCTGAGATGGCCAGTTTGGGTCTACCGGTCCCGCCTGGGTTCACCATCACTACCGAGGTGTGCGACCTGTTCCACAAGCGCGGGCGCAGATACCCCGCCGGCCTGGCCGAACAGATCGACGCCAACATCAGGAGGCTGGAAAAGGTCACCGGCAAAACCTTCGGCTGCGGCAGCAATCCGTTGTTGGTGTCGGTGCGGTCCGGTTCGGCCGTGTCCATGCCCGGCATGATGGACACGGTGCTGAATCTTGGCCTCAACAACCAGACACTGAGGGCACTGATCGACCTGACAGGCAACGAGCGGTTCGCCTGGGACGCCTATCGCCGCTTCGTCCAGATGTTCGGCGATGTCGTGTTGGGCATGGAGCACGACGATTTCGAGCGTGCCCTGGAGCAGGTCAAAAAATGCCGTAAGGCTAAGCGGGACACCGACTTGGACGTTGAGGGGCTCAAGGAAGTGCTCGCCGAGTACAAAAAGGTGTACCGCAAGGCCGGCAAGAGTTTTCCCCAGGATGCCCGCAAGCAGTTGCAGGCTGCTATCGATGCGGTGTTCGGCTCGTGGAACAATGAGCGGGCCATCACCTATCGTGCGCTGAACGACATTCGCGGGCTGCTGGGCACAGCCGTTAACGTTCAGATGATGGTCTTCGGCAACATGGGCGGCGATAGTGGTACGGGCGTGGCCTTCACGCGCAATCCCGCCACCGGACAGAACAAGTTCTACGGCGAATTCCTGATGAACGCCCAGGGCGAGGACGTGGTCGCCGGCATCCGCACGCCCGAGCCCATCGACCAACTCCGCAGGTATGACGCCAAGTGCTACAAGCAACTGCTCACTATCCGCAAAAGACTCGAAGACCACTACCTTGACATGCAGGATATTGAGTTCACCATTGAGAAGGGTCGGCTGTTCATGCTCCAGACGCGGACCGGCAAGCGGACCGCCGCGGCAGCCGTCAAAATTGCCGTGGA
>JASLZV010000285.1 GCA_030754715.1 Phycisphaerae bacterium | reverse complement strand
TTTCGGGCGCAACAGCACCTGTTGTCCAAGTCGCGTGTTTTGGATCCCGACTATGCCGTCAAGGTATTGAGTCCTGAAGAACGGGAGTCGGAGAAACGTGTTCCGGGTGGCTACATAAAGCCGCCCGAGGTTCGCTTTGACCCCAAGGGTGTTCGGCAACCCGGTCAGATTCTCAAGTTGCATGTGACCGCTAAGGACGTGTTGGATGAAAGCGAGAAACCCAACTTTGGATGGGTTGATCCTCCTGCTCCCGTGGATCCGCTCGAAGAGATCCGTCGCTTTGCTGCTGAACCAAAGATTCGCATTAGGGAATACGACATTGATCCTCGCACCGGGGGGGCAGACCTGGAGAATTTTCAGGACCTCAACGTCAAGTCCCTTGGCGACAAGATCGGTGGTGCGGGCCGGTCCCTGATGGGTCGCGCTGCCCGAAAGTTGGGGTTGCTTGTTGACGATCAAGGCAAGTTCCGCTGCCCCCCGGGCACCCCCAATGCAAACCAGTTCACTGACATCAGCGGCTCCACCTGTTACCCGTCCCTTGGGCGCGTGCGGGGAGGCATCGATTACCTGATGCGCCAAATGAACATCGGTTGGGGTGCTAACCCTTATCACGGCGTTCCCGATGATGTGGCTGATCGTATCGGCATCGGCTGGAGTAGCGAAGAGGCCCTTAAATTTGCTCAGTCGTCTATCGCCGTGCAAGAAAATGCTGGAGCAAGGTCTTTGGTTCGGTACGGCATCAGAACCAAAAACCAAATGAAACGGCATTTGCAGCGAACGGACGACAGGGTTGGAGAGTCTGCCAAAACGTGGGAACTGGGGAAAGACTTTGAACTCCCCAAAGACTTGGATGCTGATCCTCATGCGTCATTTGTGGCTCTTGAGAAAGTTCTTAGAGAACTGGTAAGAACCAAAAAATGGAACAACGGTTTAAATCGACACGGCAATCCCCTCAGGAAACCAACGTTCCGAATCGATAGTCCCATATCCGATACGAATCTTGATGGTTTGAGTGACGAGCAAAGGGAGATTCGGTTAACAGACGATTTCCTGAAGATGGTAGTCGAGTTGGAAGAACACACAAACCACGTTTATGGGAAAGAGATGCGGGATCGCTACTACGCGGAGAAAGAGGCTGGTGGAGGAGAACTCTACGATCATGTCGAGAGGCTCAGGGAAAACTGGACCGTAGCCGGAGTCGCAGCCATGGTCGGGATGCTTGACCGGCTGGACGCAGACAAGAAAGCCGGCGGTGGCGATACCGGCACTATCGCCGCCTTCATTCTCGGCAACGGCAAACTCGAAGAAGGTGAACTCACCTATCTGGTGGGAGCCTCGGCCGGGCCACTCGGACAGTTCCACGGTGCGGATCCGATGCACAGTGTTCTCAAAATCAATCTGCTCGATGCCACCCTGAAGCAGTATTACCCCTTCAGGGGAGACAAGATTACTCAAGTCATTGCGGAAGGCGATAAGCAAGAGGGCAAGAAATGGGATCGCCTTCATAACTTCCTAAAAGATCAGCAACTCATCTCGCCATTCATGCGCGCCTGGTCAAGAGACCAGCACGGCCAAGAGGTGGCCGGAGGAATGGTTCGGTCGCGTAGGGCTGAAACCATGCAGGTCTTTTACCACGGCTTCACTCACGTCCAGCAGAATCGCATTTTTCGCGACCGGGTCGAATCCAAACTGGATGCGGATGGAAACTACACAATCTATCCGCCTTCGCTCTACTACGGAAAACCGGGCACTAACAGGTCATTCGCGCAATTCGGTGAGGACGACGACATCCTTCAATTCGAAAAACCTATAGTGCGATCCCTCTACCCCACACCAGAGGATGTTCAGAACCCAAAACTAAATGCAGTGGACGGTGTCCCCTTCTCCCATTGGAAAGAAGGGGAGTTATCGATGGCGGTCGTCAGCGAGATGCTGGATGTGAACGCCGTAACCGACGATTTCCCACCCGGAGGCATGCCCCTGATGAAGGACTCCATGTTGGACCTTCTCGCAGGGCAATACCTCTCCATGTACAAGAAGGACCAACGTAGGGGTCAAGAAGGGTTCACCGGCCAAGAGAGGATGGAACCAACCGTTCCGGGTGAACGCGGAATGCTTATTCGGGAACACCATCGCACGGAACTCCGTTCACGCCTGGGCCAACGGGAAATGTTGATGTATCTCGAAGCAACAGCCGAACTCAACGCCGGAAGACACATGGGCCTATACGGAGGGGCAGTCAACAGGCACCTTTCATATCTGGACGCGCCAGCCCAGCCGGTACGCGCTCTACACATAACCGAAGGACAAACACTCATCAACGAGGCCGATTTCCCAGAATTTGTTAACCCTCCGGGCACAAATCGCCTTCGAGTGGTTCAAGCGAACGCAGAAGGTCGCCCCATTAGAGCGATGGAACGAGCCGGCCCGCGTATCGGCAGCATGCACGCGCGAGGCGTCGGTTCCCGTGGTGATGGCGTGCAGGTCCACGCCCTCGCCAATGAAGAGTTTGGGTTCGGAGATGACCCCATGGACACGATCCATGCAGATTTTCTCGATGAGCGTTTCCGGAAATTCTACAACACATTCGTAGGGCTGAACCAGGACAGGGAACTTTCCCCCAATGAAACGATGCGCAAGTATCTGGCTGCTCGTGGCATGGAACAGATCCTCAACGAAAACGCGCGACGTGCAAACGCCAGCGACGACTACAAGGACAAACTTGCCCGTAACGGAAAACCCATCGAAGCCGGAAACCCCTTAGATGGGCGATGGACTGACGACTTTACGAGATCACTCAGAAGCGACACGGATGAACTGTTCGACGATTTGGGTGGAGCCAGGGTCTTCCAGCCCCCAGGCATCAGAGAAACCGACGAAGCCCTCAACACCCACACGACTACCCGACGGGCAATCATGATGGGCGGTCTGAGCGAACAGCAAGCAACCGCGATCGACGCCGACCTGCCAGCCAAACACCGTGGACTGACAGACCCAGAGAAACTGACAGAACGCGTCCAACTGAGCATGACTGCTGCCCGGTATGCGGACGATCACGGCATCGAAATCTCGACATCCCCAGACGAACC
>JASLZV010000284.1 GCA_030754715.1 Phycisphaerae bacterium | reverse complement strand
AACGTAAAGTATCGGGACTTCCGCTACATTGTCCCGTTTCTGCTGCAGATATGGTTTTTCTGCACGCCGGTGATATATCCGGTGTCACTGCTGCGGGAAAAGTTGGCCGGCGCATGGTGGATCAACCTCAACCCGATGGCCGGAATGGTTGTGGCCTTTCGCCGCTGTCTGGCAGGTCAGCCGATCGACGGCTATGGACTGGCTGTCTCCACCGGCGTGGGGGCGGTACTGTTTGTAGTTGGTCTTGCATACTTTCGGCGGGTTGAAGACCAATTTGCGGACATCGTATAGGACATCCGCGATGGCGACCATGATCGAAGTGCAAAATTTGGCAAAACGCTACCGCCTCGGTGGACAGGACAAATACTACAGCACGCTGCGCGAACAGATTCTGCGGAGCCTGGCGCGTCTCTTCCGCCGAAAGGCGCGGGCTGATGAGGATTACATCTGGGCGCTGCGCGAGGTCAGTTTTGAGGTCAACGAAGGTGAGGTCGTGGGCATCATCGGCCGCAACGGCGCGGGCAAAAGCACGCTGCTGAAGATCCTGTCGCGGGTCACGCGCCCCACCGAGGGCCGGGCAAGGCTCTTCGGGCGCGCCGGGTCGCTGCTGGAGGTGGGCACCGGCTTCCATGCGGAACTGACCGGCCGGGAGAACATCTACCTCAGCGGTTCAATCCTCGGCATGAGGCGCAGCGAAATCACAAAGAAGTTCGACGAGATTGTCGCGTTTTCCGAGATTGAGAAGTTCCTCGACACCCCGGTGAAGCACTATTCCAGCGGCATGTACGTTCGCCTGGGATTTTCCATAGCCGCCCACCTGGAACCTGAGATCCTGATTGTGGACGAGGTACTGGCCGTCGGCGACGCGGGGTTCCAAAAGAAATGTCTGGGCAAGATGTCCGAGGTGGCAAGGGGCGGGCGGACCGTACTGTTTGTGAGTCACGACATGGTCGCGGTGGGCGCCTTGTGCCAAAGACTCCTTCTGATTGACAGTGGCCAGATGGTCCTGGACGGCCCGCCTGCGGAAGTCATAGCAAAATACCTTTCGGGAATCCATCAAACCGGCGCAGGCGGCGGGCTGCGAACGGAAGGTCGCACCGGAAACGGGCGTGCCCGTGTGGCTGCCGCTGAGTTCCGCGGGGTCGAATCCGGTCCGGAACGGGTGCTAATGGGAGAACACGCCGAACTCGTGCTGGACATCGAGTCCAAAGAAGAGTGCAAGTCCGTGAATCTTTCTTTCGTCGTACACTCTCCAATGGGGGTGAAACTTTTCAACGCCAGCACCTACCGCCAGAACATTGAGGTTGTCCTTGGCCCCGGACCGAGCCGCTGGATTTGTCGGATCGGGCCACTTCAACTCCGTCCCGGCCTCTACCGAATGGATATCGGGGTTGCCCAGGAAGAACCTATCGACGTGCTGCCCGACGCCTTGACTTTTGAGGTGCTTCCCGCCGATGTTCTCGGGTCGGGAAGGATCCTCGACGAGACCGGCGGGACGGTTTACTTCCCCTTTGCCTGGGAATGCGTCGATCACCCGGGAGGCGGCGGCTAAGAGTAATTCTCAGTTGTACATCTACGTCATCAACTTTGCTGCCGGCCGGTTCCCCATAAAACCACTTGTCGATACAATATGGAACGAGGCTGCCCGGCTTAGGTGTCGGCTGCGCTACCCAACGAGCAATCAGGATCCGGCCCGCCTGCTGGAGACTCAATGCGCACAAGCGATGATATACCCTGTCTGACAATAGCAATCACCTGCTACAACGAAGGCCCGTGGCTGAAAGAATGCTGGGACAGCGTTCTGGCACAAACCGACGGGCGATGGACTGCCGTGCTGGTGATGGACGGGACAGATCACGAACCGACGCGCAGGGTCTTTGGGTCTCTGAACCATCCCCGCTTGCACAAAGAGATGCTCCCAAACAATCAGGGCCCCTATTGCGCCGGCAATCGGGCCTTCGAACTGTCCCAAACTCCGTACGTCTTCTGGCTGGACGGCGACGACCTGCTCGTGCCGAACTCTGTTTTCATGCTTTTGGACACGTTCGAACGGGCTCCGGAAGCAGGATACGTCTATGGAGATCTCGAACTATTCGGTGAGCAGACCGGAACTCAGCGATATGCCGAACACTATACGGAAGAGGATTTCGCCCACCATCGCTATCCACCCGGCGCGTTTGCCGTCCGCAGGTCGGTCTGGGAGCGGTTGGGGGGCTTTAGCATCGAATTGGCCCGAGGTATGGCCGACTGCGATTTTCACTTCACCGCCATGGAAGCCGGTATAGTCGCGATCCACTGCGTCGGGGTCCTCTACAGATACCGGATCGGCCACTCATCCGTCTCGCGAAGTTACCGCCGGGAATACCACAAAAAGACCGAACTCATTCTCCGGCGACATCCACGGTTGTTTAAGGATACTCGCCTGCGGGATATTTTTCTTGCTGAGGGATACCTGCGGGCGGCGCTGGCCAACTACGAAACCGGAGCCAAGCGCAAAGGAAACCAGTTGCTGCACGTCGCACGGCGGCACAGAACCCGCTGGGACAGGGAAATCTGGGACGTGTTTCTAAGGGCGAACCTGTCACCTGTCCTGTATCGAGCGGTGCGTGGCCTGTTTCGGTTCTTTCGAAGATTCTGCACGCCACCGGGTACCGGAAAGTAACTTCCATGACCAATGACAACGCGGGCCCGATGAACTGAGTGACGTCAATGTCCAGTCCCAAAGTAGAATCGAGCGGCCCGACCAACACAGAGGCGGGCGTATCTCCGGTCATCCTCCAGGTGGCTCCCAGCGACCAGGCCGGCGGCGCCGAGCGGATCGCACTAGACCTGCATACCGAATACCTGCTCCGCGGATACGAGGCCTGGCTGGCGGTGGGACAAAAAGAAACCGAGACGACAAATATTTTCGCTATTGATCCGGAGCACCCGCGAGCACTTTCGCGCATGATGTGCCACCTGCGCGGCCTTTACAGCCGCGTTTCGTGCCGGGAACAGTATTCCTATCCCGCGACCGGTCGGCTGCTGGACCTGCCGCCGCTCCGCCCGTCCATTCTGCACTGCCACAACCTGCCGGGCGGATACTTTGACTTGCGGCAAATTC
>JASLZV010000283.1 GCA_030754715.1 Phycisphaerae bacterium | reverse complement strand
CCGCGACGACCATCGAACAGAATCAGGCTTGGCAGACCCAAAGCCATGACAGCGGACTGGAGCGGCAGATACTCAACGAACTTTATCAGGCCCTCCACCCGCCCAAGCCGCAATAGCCACCCAGGCCCCTCGCCCACACGGCGGCGCCCCACTGCCGGGCGACCAGGAGAACACCCATGGCGACGAAAATGAAGAACTCCCCAAAGGTCAAGATCGCCCTGATCGGCGTCAGCCGCGACTGCTTCCCGGTCGAACTGGCCCGCAGCCGCCTGAAGCACCTGGCAAAAGCCTGCCGCCAAAAGGGCCTTAGACCCTACACCTGCAAGACGATCGTCGAGAATGAAAACGCCGCGATGACCGCCCTTGCCGAGACACTCGACGCCGGAGCGAACGCCGCCGTCATCTTCCTGGGCAACTTCGGGCCCGAAGGACCGCTGTCGATCCTCGCCGAGGAATTCCCCGGTCCGGTGATGGCCTGCGCGGCGGCCGAAGAATCCAAAGACTCACTCACCGACGGGCGTGGCGACGCATTTTGCGGCATGTTGAACGCCTCGTACAATTTCCGCCTCCGCAATGCCGCCGTGTACATCCCGCAAATGCCCGTCGCTATGGCGGAACAACTGGCCGAAAAAATTGCTCACTTCGAGACCGTCGCGCGGATCCTCCTGGGCGTGTGGGGCCTGAAGATCTTCACGTTCGGTCCGCGGCCCCAGGACTTCTACGCCTGCAACGCGCCACTCAAACAACTCTACGACCTGGGCGTGGAGGTGATGGAGAATTCCGAACTGGATCTACTGCACGCCTACCAGGCGGTCGATGCCAAAGACCCCGCCGTAAGGCGCACCGCCGGGCAGATGGCCGGAGAACTGGGGCGCGGAAACACGTATCCGGACCTGCCGGCCAAACTCGCTCGCTTCGAAGTCGCCCTTCGCCGCTTTGCCGGGGACAACCTCGGGTCGCGGGATTACGCGGTATTCGCCAACAAGTGCTGGCCGGCGTTTGAACGCGCATTCGGCTTCGTACCGTGCTACGTGAACAGCCGCCTGGCAACCGGCGGTATGCCGGTGGCCTGTGAGGTTGACATATACGGCGCATTGAGCGAGTACCTCGGGCAGTTGGCCACCGACGCCCCTGCAACGCTGCTGGACGTCAACAACACCGTCCCGCCCGACATGATCCCCGCCAAGGCGCACCTGAAAGGCGCCTCGCCCGAAGACCTGTTCATGGCCTTCCACTGCGGCAACACGCCCGTATCCCGCATGAAGAACTGCGCGATAAAGTATCAGTTGATCATGAAACGCCTGATGGAGCCCGACGTTGCGCCCGACATCACCCGCGGCACGCTGGAGGGGCAGATTGCACCCGGACCCGTGACGTTTCTCCGACTCCAGGGGGACCTCGACGGCGACCTGGCCGCTTACCTCGCACAGGGCCGCATCCTGGACATCGACCCGGCGAGTTTCGGCTGTATCTCCGTGGTGGCGATTCCCAACTTCGCCCGCTTCTATCGCCACGTGCTGATCGCCAAGGGCTTCCCCCATCACGCGGCTGTCGCGTTCGACCACTGCGGAAATGCGCTGTTCGACGCGATGGACATGATGGGCGTGGACGGCATCGACACCCCCCTGCCCGACAGCGTGCCTTACGACCGAGAGAATCCGTGGGCAAAGTGATTTCGCCCCACGCAGATGGGGCAGGGAAACCGGGCTCACATCTGGCCGGCGATCTCTTCCAGCACGCTGAGCCCTTCCCGCAGCGCCTCTTTGTTGATTATCAGCGGCGGGTTGATCTTGATGGCGCATCCCCCGACGCCCACCGGCGCAAAGAGCATCACACCGCTCCCAACGGCCCGGTGGACTATCTCCCACGCCGGTGCGGGGGTCGGCTCGGTCGTGCCCGGCTTGGTGAACTGCAAGGCCCCCACCAGGCCCGTCGAATCCCAGTGGCCGATCTTTCCGTCGGCCGCCTTGGTGATCCGCCGACAGCCTTCGGCCAGCACGGGCGCCAGTTTCGCGGCGTTTTCCGCCAGACCTTCCTTGCGCAGGACTTCCAGGTTGGCCAACCCGGCCGCCGCGCAGATCGGATTTGCCGAATGCGTGCTGGTCATCTCCCCAGGACCGTATATGCTCATCAGTTCCTCGGTGCCCAGGACGGCGGCCACCGGCATGCCCCCGGCGATGCCCTTGCCGCAGGCGGCCAGGTCCGGCACGACTCCGAGATGCGAAAACCCGAACGGCGCGCCGGTGCGCCCGAAGCCCGCCTGAACCTCGTCGAAAATCATCACGGCCTGATGCGCATTGCACCACTTGCGAAGCGACTGGGCATACGAACCCGGCATCAGACAGGCGTTGCAACCCTGGTAGGTCTCGCTTATCACGCCGCAAACGTCGTCGGGGTCAACGCCCTTATCCCCCATCGCCTTTTCAAACACCTCGAAGCCGGTGTCCTTCTGGCGGAAACCGTCGGGGTAAGGCACCTGCACGAAGCGGCTGTCTTCGCTCATCCAGGCCTTTAGTCCAGGCGACCCGCCGGCCAGCTGCGAGCCCATCGTCCGCCCGTGGAAGGCGTTGTCGAACGAGACAATGATGTTCTTGCCCTCCCCGCCGACCTTCCGGCCGTGCGTCATGGCCAGTTTGATGCAGCATTCGACGGCCTCCGAACCGGTGGTCAGCATGAATACCCGCTTCAGCGGCGCCGGAAGCAGCCGCGTCAGTTCGGCCACGAGTTTGCCCCGAATCTCCGTCGGAAAACAATAGGCGTGGTACATGCCCTGGGCGGCCATGTTCGTGATAGCCGCGACGATCTCCTTGTGCCCGTGCCCGCTTGAGGTCACCAGCACGCCGCTGGAAAAGTCCAGCCACTTGTTGCCGTAGGGATCGTGAATGCACACACCATCGCCCCGGTGCCATATCACCGGCGGTTGTCCGCCCATGCTCCGCGGCTCAAGGTCGCGCAGCTTCTTCAGCAGGTCGATCGATTCGGGCACCGGTATCGCCGTGCGGATCGTGCGATACTTCGTCTCGACGACCGGAACTTCTTGCGGAACCAGCGGAAACTCTTTTGTAGCCATACTGCTTGCTCTGCCTTTCCCGACTGCTTCAAAACGTCAACAGATGAATTCCTTTTTCAGAAACTTCAG
>JASLZV010000282.1 GCA_030754715.1 Phycisphaerae bacterium | reverse complement strand
TTGTCGACCAAGCCGCAGGGGAAACAGGTGACCGATACGGTTCGCGTGTTTGCTTCGCCCGGCGAATACGAGCCGGCGACGTTTTCGATACGCTCGGGTGTCGAACTGAAGGGCGTTCGCGTTGAGTTGGCGGGCGACTTGACAGACAACCAGGGATCGACGATTCGGCGGACGGCGGTGGAGATTCGCCTGGTGGATCCCTTCGAGGAGTGGACCAAGAAGAAAACCGAGTGCTATTTACTCAAGAGAGACACGGTGGACATTGCAGCCAACACGACGCGGCGATTTTGGGTTACCGTCCACGTGCCGGATGATGCAAAACCGGGCGTATATGGTTCGAAGATCCTGATAGGAAAGCCGATTACCAAATTGGGGCCGGACCTTGGGCGCCTGATGACCCTTAAGACGCTCACCTACGAGGTGGAGGTGCTGCCGATACAATTGCTGACGGCGCACGAAACGGGCATGGCCTTCTTCATGTTCTATGATACGTACTACTATGGGGACCTGCCGGACGGGGCGTCGAGATTTGTGACCGACGCGTACCAGAAACGGGTCTTTGATGACATGCGAGAGCATGGTATGACCACGGCGAATTTGCACCTCTACCCGTTCGTCGACGGCAAGTTCACGCTGACCGGGCGCACCGAAAAGCACCTTGGTTTAGCGCAGACGATGGAGACGCTGAAAAAGACCAAACTGGTGGCCCCGGGTCTCCCGGTGACCTGGGTGGGCGCGGAGTGTTATGGCCCTGACGTGTGGAAGGGCGTTTTGGATGAAGGCCGCAAGAGAAAGTGGCCGGAGATAGTGTTCTACGCCGTGGATGAGCCGCACGATGAGAAAAAGAAGAAGCAGGTGCGGGAGATCATGAAGAGATTCAACACCTTCCGGGCCAAGCATCCGCAGTACGGTCTGCGGGTGACTACTGCCCTGGGCAGTTCGCGAGGGATTCAGACGGTCGGATATCATTACGATCTGTGGATCGGCTGCCAGGCCCAGCGGATCGGCGAGTCGGGCGTAATCGCTGATGCGAAGATGCACAAAAAGGAGTTGTGGACCTACGACTGCATGCTGGCGCCGGTTGATGCCGAGACGGACCGCTATTATTTCGGCGTCTGGGCGTGGGTATCGGGCGTAAAGGGCTGCGCGCATTGGGCGTATTTTGCTCAACCTCATTTAAGTTATGTCTATCCGACGGAGGATGAACTGATTCCCACCATAGGCTGGGAGGCCGTGCGCGAGGGAATCGACGACTACCGGTACTTATCTACGCTCAAGCGATTAGCCGACAAGGCGCGGGCGACCGGCAAAAAGCAGTTGGCCCGGCGGGCCGACAAGATCTTTGCCGGGGTGAAGAAAATGGTAACCATGGACAACTACGGGGCGGCGTATCATAAGGCCATGGCCAGCAGCGTCAAACTGGCCACGGCGTATCAACGCCCGCGAGTGGAGCCGAACCTCAGTATTGACTCGTACGATCGCATGCGGCTGAAGGTCGCCAAGGCCATCGCGGATATTGCTGCGGTGCTATCGGCGTCCAAAAGCCGGTAGGATGGGCTCCGCGCCGAGGCACGGCCGGTAATGACGGCAGCATCATCCATTGGCCGGAATTGTCCGGAGAGACAAGGGCGAAGAGGTTGCCTAACACTTTGACGCAAAGCGGCTTGTGGGCGATGATTTGCCAAAAGCCCCCGTGTGATATGCGGCGATTGTGCCGTCTAATAGTTGTTCGGCATAATGAAAGGAGAACCAAATGGGCCAGAATCAGGCGGTTAGACCGGAAAAGGTCGGAACCGCAGTTAAACTTCTCTACATCACGTTGGGAATAGGTGCCTTGAGGGTCATCATGGAAGCATCTATGTACGCACAAATGGCATCCCCAGTATTTGCGATGTTCATTACGTTCTTTGTCCTCGGGATCATATTCCTCTTTATATACATGACCGGGAAAGGCCGTAATTGGGCACGCATAACTTTCGTGGTGTTGTTTATCATAGCCCTACCGTTCTCTATTCTTTCACTATTGCAGAGCCTCACTGCAAATCCTATTTCCGGACTATTTGGTGTCGGACAAACAGTCATCCAGATAATTGCGATGGTCCTTCTCTTCCAGAAACCATCTTCTGATTGGTTCGGGGAGATGAAAGCGAAACAATGACTTACCCAACAAGGCGTTCCACCGGACGGCAATTCTGCTGCGCTCCACTACCGCCGGGTCAAGCCCAGTGTTATGCTCAGGCACCAGCCCTGGATGTCTGGATGCGCAAGCAGTTTACGTTGATACGCTCGCTTTCGGTTGACTCCAGCCTGAGTGCAAACCCAGCCCGCGGTCCGCGTGTCGGCATCCGTGAGGCCGCTTGAGGCACGCCCAGGAATCTGTTCGGGGTTATGCTAGCGTTGCCCCCTAGGCGCCGAGTGTGTCTTTTTTTGCAACTCAAGAACGGCGTACTGGCCAAGCAGATGGTAATCCATAACAAGCAGTTTGGGTGCTGCTGACAGTTCCGGCCCCTTGGTTCTGAGGTAATAGGAGTAATTGTAGCGCCCAACCAGGATGCGCCAATCGGCTCCGGGGGCGAACTTGTCCCCTCGGCCCGTCAGCACGCCAATGGGAACGGCTATCTCGGCTGTCCAGTATTGGTCCTTGTCCCGCCAGTTGTTCAGAGTTCCCTTGCACACGGCGGCGGCCTCAGGGAGGTACCGGGGCGCAAAGTTGCTCGGCAGGCCGTGGCGTCCCTGGCTGAGATAAAAGAAACCAGTCCTTCTGCCGGCGGGAGTGACATACATTTCCCAGAACCAGGTCTGGTTTGCTGGCTTGAGGAACAACTCGCAGACGTCTCCGAATTGGTAATGATGAAGTTGGTCGGCATTGCCCTCAGCCACTATGTCGGAATCGGTGAACTTGACGCCCACATAGAAATACCGATCGTTCCAGGCGAACCTGACCTCGCCGGCCTCCTGGAGTTTCAGGCCCTTGGCGGCCTGTCCGGTTGAAAGGCTCATTCTGTAAGCGGCGGCTTGCTTCCAGATCGGTTCGTCCAGGCGGCCGTCGATGGCCACCGGCGTACCCGCCCGGTACAGGGTATAGGTCTCATCCGCCAGGACCGGGTGTGCCGCCGCGACAAAGAAAAGCACCAATAACGCCATGGTATCTGTCCTCCG
>JASLZV010000281.1 GCA_030754715.1 Phycisphaerae bacterium | reverse complement strand
TATTCGCCCGACGGCATTCACTGGACCGATGAGCCGACAAACCCTGTCGTCCCATTCAGCGACACGCAGAGTTGTCCGTTTTGGGATGTCCGGGTCGGCCGATACGTTGCGTATCTTCGGTATGGGCCGCCAAATACGCGGCTGACCAGTCGAATCGAGAGTAAGGATTTCGTCAACTGGTCGCCGAAGGTGACAGTCCTGAGAAGGACGAGGCTTGATGCACCACTGGCCACCTGTTTTTATCAGATGGCGCCGATGCCTTACGAGGGCGTGTACCTGGGGTTGATTGCCGCCTACCACAGCGAAACGCTTAAGCCGATCCCGAAGGATAAACCGTGGACCGACAGGAAGAACCTGCAACTGGTCTTCAGCCGCAACGGCCTGACCTGGCTGCGGGTGGCCGCCAACGGCGCCATTCCGCACAGTGAGTTGAGCAAGGATCGGGACTGGAAGGCAGTGGCGCTGGCCGCGGCGTTTGTCCCTTACGGCCGGCGGGACAAGGACTGGGATTGGGGCACGGTATCGCCGTACTTCACTCCTGAACCTCTGGTGGTTGGGGACAAGATCCGGATTTACTACATTGGTTTCAACGCCAAGAAGTGGTGGACCTGGTCCGGTGACCCGCCCAAATATCAACCGGATATCCCTGAACCTACCAAGGGAGTGGGTCTGGCGACGCTGCGCCTGGACGGTTTTGTCTCGATCAACGTAGCCGCCGCCGGAACCATGACGACGAAGAAATTCGTCTTTATCGGCGATACGCTGGAAGTCAACGCCAACGCCAAGGGCGGCTCGATTCTTGTCGAGGTGCTCGACGCCGAAGGCAAGGTGATTGAAGGTTTTTCAAAGAAAGACTGCACCCCCATCACCACCGACAGTGTCCACCACGTGCTGAAATGGAAGCGACAGAAGGACTGTTACCTGATCCAGGCCATGCCCATCAGGCTGCGGGTTTATATGAAGAAGGCCAAACTGTATTCTTTCACCCCGCGTATCCGCAACAAGCATTACGTTCAATCGTACGACTGATCTATTTTGCAATATTTCAAAGGAGACCCGGATGTCAAGACACAGTGCATACATCGTGCAAGTCAGGGACCTGTTGCGGAGACTCCTTTCATGACCAGCGATGATAAACTGGTTTTGGTTCCGCGCCCGCGGCGCATTACGGACATGGCGGGCTCATTTAAACTCAGTGGCCGCAAGTACATTGCCTGCCGAGGCCAGCCGGCGGCGATTCTTCCTGTCGCACGGCTACTGCAGGATGACCTCTGGCAGAGCCAGTATCTCAAATGGAATATCTGGGCCGGCCCGGCCGACGACGACCCCAATTGTGCCGCTGTTCTCACGCTGGACTCCGAGGCGGACATCCCCGATCAGGGATACACAATTGTTATCAGCCCGGCCCGGATAGAGGTCTCGGCCGCCACGGCCGCTGGGGCATTCTATGCCGCGATGACCCTGCGGCAAATCCTCAGGCAGGTAACTGCGGCGATGCCTGCCTGCAGAATCGACGATTATCCCGATTTCCCCTCCCGCGGCGTCATGCTGGACGTCACCCGCGACAAGGTGCCCACCCTCGAGACGCTATTCGAACTGGTCGACCAATTGGCCGAACTCAAGATCAACCATTTCGAACTCTATTTCGAACACGCATTTGCCTATCGCAATCATCGGCAGGTATGGGCCCAGGCCTCGCCGATTACCGGCGAAGACATCCTGCGACTCGACGCTCACTGCCGCCGCCGATTCGTCGAACTGGTCCCCAACCAGAACTCCTTCGGGCATCTGGTGCGGTGGCTGCGATTGCCTCGCTACAAACATCTGGCGGAGTGCCCCGACGGATTTGAGTGGCCACACGACTGGGGCCACTCGGAGTTGCCTTTCTCACTTAACCCAACCGACCCGGCCAGCATCGACTTTATTGAGGAACTCTACGACGACCTGCTGCCTCACTTTACCAGTCGCAAGTTCAACGTCGGCTGCGACGAAACGCACGACCTAGGGCAGGGCAAGAGCAAGGCCGAATGCGAAAAGAAGGGAAAGGGGCGAGTCTATCTTGAGTATGTTCTGAAAATCTACAATCTCCTCAAGCAGCGCGGGCGGACCATGCACTTCTGGGGCGACGGGGTCGTTGAGCATCCCGAACTGCTGCCCGACCTGCCACGCGACGTTGTGGTGCTTGAATGGGGGTACGGCCTCGATCATCCCTATGACCAGCGCGGCGACATGTACGCCGGAGAAGGCCTGAACTTCTACGTATGTCCCTGCACCAATACTTACGGCAGCATCGCCGGACGACACGCCAAGAGCCTTGACTGCATTGGAAACGCCGCCGTCAACGGTCACAAACACGGGGCGATCGGATTCCTCAATACGGATTGGGGAAACGGCTGCATGCAGTATCTGCCTGTCAGTTATTACACCTACGTCGCCGGGGCCGCGGCATCGTGGTGCCACCAAACCTATTGTCAGGAAGACCTGATACCTTCACTTGACCTGCACGTGTTTCGCGATTCGGCGCGCTTGATGGGCAAAATCGCCCATGGACTGGGCAACGCCTATCTGCATTTCGACAAGGAAAACAGCCGCTTGTACACCTTACTGTGGCTTCGGCCGTCCGAGCCCCTTCCCAGCGGCGTGGACCTGGAGAAGATCGTTGCGGCCCGGGAAGACATTCGCTCAGCCATCGAACCGTTGTCGGCTGCGCGAATGAACCGCCCCGATGCTGCGATGGTTCGGGACGAGTTCACCAATGCCGCCAGGTTCCTGCTCCATGCCTGTAGGCGGGGGGAGGCGATAATCACCGATGATTGGGATTCCACCCGGACGCGCGATGCATTGACCGACGACCTGCGGACAATTCTCGGCGAGCATCGCAGGCTGTGGATGGCTCGCAACCGCCCCGGCGGTCTCCAGGACAACTGCAGGCCGCTGGAGGAAAGACTCGCGGAACTTACCGGTTAGAAGCGGCCCCGGCCAAGATTGACCGTCTGCTGGTGGACATGGGCTACAAGCCTGGGTCCGTGGCCGACGTGAAACGCAGGTCCGAGGGCGCCGCGATGATGCTCCAAGTGATTTGCCTTGTCGGGGCCAATCCCTTCGGTAGTATATAGAGGCCTGTGAATCGAAAATCTCGATTGAAAGGAGACCTTCATGCGTCAAAGCCACT
>JASLZV010000280.1 GCA_030754715.1 Phycisphaerae bacterium | reverse complement strand
AAGCCGGCCCCCATCGGATATTGGCGCCACAAGACAAAGAAAATCATTGCCGTCGCACCCGGCGACGCCGAGGAAGTGGCGGCTGTGACGGACGCCAAGAAAGCCCGCGTCAACTACCGGTACCGCCTGAGCGTCCTGAGGGGTTACTACGACAAAGTAGGCAACGCGGACCGATACATATGGGCCGGAAAGGAACTCATCAACCTGAACGAAGCTCAATGGTTCCGCTGGACGGGCGTGCCGGTGATCGTCCCACCCACCGGCGAGTCGCTGGCCGACGCCGACGAGCGCCTGCTGGTGGAATACGTGCTGGAAGCCCGCAAAGCCTACAGGCAGGCCATGGAAAACCTGGTTGACTTCTACCGGGACCGAAATAATGCCGAGAAGTTGGTGACCGTCCGGCGAGTACAACAGCGGCTGGACCCGGTCCGCACATACATGTACTTCTTCATCGCCGAGGCCCCCGGCGCCCAACTCAGACCGCTGAAGGTCATACCAGCCGCAGACGCTCTCTACGCCAGGGCGACAATCGCCCACAAGTGGGGCAAGCCTCTTCCCGCCGTTACTCTCTACTCCAAGCAGCGCCAGGCCCTGTCGCTGTTCCTGGAACTGATCGAAAAATACCCCAACAGCACGCGCAGCCCCCTGGCGGCGTTTCGCATCGGGCACATCTACCGCGAGTACTTCAACGAGGACGTGCGGGCGGTCATGTGGTATCAGCGAGCATGGCAGTGGGACCCGGACATCCAGGTGGGCGCCCGCTTCCAGGCGGCCGTGGTCTATGACTTCCGCCTACAGAATCACAAGAAAGCCCTGGAACTCTACCGGGACGTCCTGGAGTACGAACAAAGGTCTGCTTCCAATCGTCGCTATGCCCGCCAGCGTATCCTGGAACTGACCGAAAAAGAAGAACAGGACTAATCGCCTACAGCCGCCAAGTCCCGGCCCGCCCACCGCTTCCGGCGCGCCGGGCCTGCCCCCCTCATCCAAGCCGCTCAAGTGCCTCCAGGGGATATACAAAGACTTTACATTTCGCGAAAGATTCTTCCTGCACTTCCGTTTATACTTATACGTGAGGCAACAGGGCGTGTTTCCCGATACTTGGAAGGCCCCGACCAAAGGCACCTGCGCCGGCCAACAAGAAAGGCATCGCCGTGGACCACACTCTGAAACGATCCGTCGCAGCGCTGGTTGTGGCGTCGATTCTTGGCGGCATGACCGGACAGGCCGTCGCCGAGTGGCAGAATCCCAAGGCCCGGCGACCCCGCGCCAAGCCCCATCGCCGAAGCGCCGCCGAAAGCCTCCCGCCGCTACCACTGCCGGCGACACCCCTGCGGCGGTCGGAACGCAAGCGACCCCCTGCCCCACCGGCTCTGGTGGGCATAATCAATTTCTCCACACGGACGTTCATCGTGCAGGACGGAAAGCGAACCGCCGCCAGCACCTTCCCCACCACGACGATCGACATCGAGCGGTTAATGACATACGCCAACCGCCGCCTGAAAATCCGCTACCGGTATGTGCCGGTAGCCCTCAAGAACTTCTCCTGGGACCCTGCCGCCTTGCCACTGCTGTACATTACCGGCTGGACGCCCATGCCCCAACTGCCCGACCAGACCATAGCGCACATGCGGCGGTACCTGTACGACGGTGGAACGCTGGTGGTCCACGCACAATGCGGACGACAGGAGTTCCGCAAAACAGCCAGGCGTGAAATCAACCGCATTTTCCCCCAGCGCCAGCTGGCCGCCATCGATACCGACTCCCCCCTGTTTCATGCGTTCTTTCCCATCAAAAAAATGCGTTGGCGGAAGGACAGCGAAGCCTTTCGAAGTAACGATCCGTACCTGGAGGCGGTGTACCTGGGCTGCCGTCCCGCTATCATCTATTCTCCCATCGACCTGAACTGCGGATGGGACGTCGTGAAAAACCCCATCCCCGGCGGTATTCTGTACCACCAGGACGATGCGATCAAACTGGGTGTCAACATAATCACCACCGTACTGGCCAACCTCCAGTACGCCCGCACCTGGGGCGTACGGAAAGTGTACCACCAGCAGGAGGCCGCCAGCCGCGACCAACTCGTTATTGGGCAGATCATCCACGGCGGAGACTGGGACCCCACCAGCCACGGTCTGGCTAACCTCATGAAGTACCTCGCCAAGAACACCACGCTGAAGGTCCAGTTCAAGCGAGAAACGGTAGAGCTTGGCGCAGCCAAACTGTTCAGGTATCCGGTGCTTTACATGACCGGCCTGCGCGACTTCAGGTTCAACGAAGCCGAAGTGGCCCAACTTCGAAAGTATCTCCTGAGCGGCGGGGTGCTGATTGCCGACGCCGCCGCAGGGCGTGAGGCATTCAACGCGGCCTTCCGGCGGGAACTCAAGAGGGTGCTGCCCAAAAAGAAACTAAATCGCATTCCCGCCGACTCGCAGATCTACCGGATGCCTTACACGGTCCGCACCGTAGCCTACACCGACATGGTCAAGGCCCGGTCGCCCAAACTCAACGCGCCCATACTTGAGGGAATCATCATCGACGGACAACTGGCGGTTATCTACTCACCACTGGGCCTGGGCAACGGATGGGAGCAGTTGAACTTCGCCTATAACCGCGGATATGGCGATGCAGATGCTATCCGGCTGGGCGTAAACGCGCTGACATATGCCCTGATGCACTGAGTTACCCCCCAGACCGCCGACAACACCAAGGTCAACTACTCCTTCGTGCCCCCTTGGGGCTCCTTGACCCCCTCGGCAAGACGCTGGGTCATTTGGACGTACAGCATGCGGGTGTGATACAGGGCTTCGTCCAGAATCTTTTTCTCCTCGTCGGTCAGATTGCCGCTTGTCTTTCCCTCCATCATCTTCAAGGTATCAATGTGATGCTTGGCCACGTCCAGATCAACCATGATCTTCTTGCTCTTGGGGTCCTGCAACCCGCCCAGTGACAGCATCGCCTGGGTAGCCAATGAACTGATCAGCGTGGTGAAACTCGCCGGAGGCAGTTCCCTTGGCTGGTCGGGGGCGCCGGCGGCGGGGCCCTCAGCGGCCTTCTTTTCGACCTGTTCGTCCAACCGCTCCTTTTCAGCCTGCGCCTCTTTCTTCCAGTCGTCGTCAACGATAATCTTGGGTTTGTCCTGCTGCTTCTTGGCCATGGTCGATATTCCTTC
>JASLZV010000027.1 GCA_030754715.1 Phycisphaerae bacterium | reverse complement strand
GGTCCTGTTCAATGCCTTTACGCTTGCCCCTGTACCGGGCGCGATCGTCAATGCCGGGGCCCAGCCAGTGCCGGTAGAATGCACGGAAAACTGCACGATAGACATATCCGATCTGGACAGGAGGGCCGCCCAGACCGGGGCGAAGTTCTTGCTGCTCTCGCATATGCGAGGCCATATCTCGGATATGGATGCTGTCTGTCGGATTTGTCGCGACAAAAGAATTTGTCTGATCGAGGATTGTGCCCACACCGTTGGAGCGACGTGGGACGGCCACCCTTCAGGAACGCTCGGTCAGATCGGATGTTTCAGCACGCAGGACTACAAACACCTGAACTCTGGCGAGGGTGGTCTTCTGGTGACGCCCGATCAGGAAATAGCTGCAAGGGCCATCCTCTACTCAGGATCATATATGCTCTACGACAGCCATATCTCCCGGCCGTCGCTCGAGATTTTCGAACGATTCAAGACCTGCGTGCCGAACTTTAGCCTGCGGATGACCAATCTGCAGGCTGCCCTCCTCCGGCCACAGATCAAGGAGATCGAGTGCCGAGTAGTGGCATGGAACGTGAGATACCGCCTGCTCGAGGAATGGCTAAGCCAAGTGGATCATTTGGTGATTCCATCACGATTTCTCCAAGAGAGTTTTGTGGGTAGTTCCTTCCAGTTTCTCCTTAAGGACCTGAGCAGGGACCAGATAGAGCGCTTCCTGGACAAGTGCTTCAAACGCGGCGTACGAATCGCTTGGTTCGGTGCGACAGAGCCTTGCGAATACACCAGCACTTTCAAGAGTTGGCAATACATCGAAGGTTTGCCCGTTCTGGAGGCAACAAGGCTATTGCTCAATGCGCTATTCGATTTTCGTATTTCCCTGACGTTCTGTGAGGATGACTGCAGGACGATCGCAGGGATCATCAAGGATTCTTTGGAGAGTACGTGCCCTGGATAATCGCCGGACAAATGGCTTATGTTCCACTCGATAGCCTTGCTTTCCTGTGGGGCCTGACCACTAAGCGCTAAGGTCTTCCAGAAATCCGTAATCTGCGTCCGGTCTGCCGACATATGGTCCCATGAATGGAGAACAGAATGTACGTCACGCATCTACAATGCCCCAAGTGCGAGGAAAGGTACGAAAGCGAACGATTGATGCAGCTCTGCAAATGCGGATCGCCCCTACTGGTGCACTACGACCTGGAAAAGATTGTATCGGGATTTACCAAGGATGACCTCGCCGGGCGACAGGCGAATCTGTGGCGGTACTTGGAGTTTCTACCTGTAAGAGACCCAAGCAACATTGTTTCCTTCGGGGAGGGAATGACTCCCCTGTTACGGCTCGACAACCTTAGCCCAGAGGTATCACTTGCGAACCTCTACATGAAAGATGAGAGCATCCTGCCAACGGGTACATTCAAGGATAGAGGCGCGGCAGTGGGCGTTACCCGGGCCAAGGAACTGGGAGTAAAGGTGCTCATCATGCCGACGAACGGCAACGCTGGTGCGTCATGGGCTTCGTATAGCGCCAAGGCAGGGATCCACGCGGTTATCGTCATGCCCGAAGACGCCCCATCGATTACTCGATGCGAGGTCGCCATTACGGGTGGTTCTCTGTTCCTGGTCAAGGGAACAATCAGCGATGCAGGGAAGATCGTACGGCGGGCCGTGGAGAAATTCGGCTGGTTCGACGCTTCCACGCTGAAGGAACCCTACCGCATCGAAGGAAAGAAGACTATCGGCTTGGAAATAGCCGAGCAGTTGGGTTGGAAGCCACCGGATGTGATCATTTATCCCACCGGCGGTGGCGTCGGACTGATCGGCATTCACAAGGCAATGCGGGAACTCCGGCAGATCGGCTGGATTTGTGGGAAGCTGCCCCGCATGGTCGTGGTCCAGTCCACCGGCTGCGCCCCGATTGTCAGGGCCTGGGAGCAGAAGAAACAGGAATCCACCCCCTGGGAGAATCCTCATACGCTTGCGTACGGTATAACAGTCCCCAAGGCGCTGGGCGACTTCCTGGTATTGAACGCCGTCTACGAAACGGCTGGCTGCGCGGTTGCAGTTCGCGATGAGGAAATCCTCGTGGCGCATCGTATTTTGGCGTCCAGAGAAGGACGGTTTGTCTGTCCGGAAGGAGCGGCCACCCTTGCTGCTGTTTTGAAACTGGCCGAGTCTGGCTGGATCCAGCCAGATGAAAAAGTGGTGCTGGTGAACACCGGAAGTGGACTGAAGTACCCGGAAACCGTACGGGCAGAGCCGCCCACGCTGATGCCCGGCGATGACCTGCCAGGTTAAGGGGTTCTTCATCAAGGTGCTAGCTGTCCATCCCGAAAACCATATCCGGCAGCGGGACGAGTCGTATCTTGGGTATTACGCACTGGGTGTTTTCTACGCGGTCAATACCATCGTTTCAATAATGGTCGAAGGGATCGCTATAGTTGAGTTGCAAAAATGGTCGGAACACACGGGGAACGCATTGGCATGACTCTCATTCAAGTTGGTACAGAAAATGGGGGCAGATCAGTTGCGCCTCCGGGAGACTCCAATGGCAAACGTCGTACTGTTCAACGTCAGCCTCCCTTTGCCTTGCATGGCTTACCTGGCGGAGCGTGCCCTGCCGCCGCCCTTTCTCTGGCGCGGAGGGAGACAGAATGTGCCTTGCAGGATGTTTGCTGGAGTTGCTCGCTGTACCTGTGTAACCCGGCACGAGAATGTACTTGATGTATCCCTCAGGCATCAAAGACTGTCGGTGGAAATTGCCTTGACAACATCGTGGCTGTACCGACATAGTGATTCAGAACTTTCCAATAACTCGCCCCCACCTTTCCAAAGCCATAGCGATGAACGGATACTGCGGGAAACTACTTCGGATCAATCTGACCACCCAACAGTCCTCCACTGAGCCGATCGACCTGAAACTGGCCAAGAAGTTCCTCGGCGGCCGGGGTCTGGGCACGTATTACCTCACCAGGGAGGTCGCCCCGACCGTCGATCCGCTGTCGGCGGGGAACAAGTTGATCCTGGTAGCCGGGCCCTTGACTGGGTCGCCCGCACCAGCGTCGGGGCGGTACATGGTCGTCACCAAGAGCCCGCTGACCGGTACGGTTGCATGCAGCAATTCAGGCGGATATTGGGGCGCCGAATTGAAGTTTGCCGGCTACGACATGGTCATCCTTGAAGGCAAGGCCGCCCGCCCGTGCTACGTAACCATTCGCGACGACCAGGTGGAAATCCAGGATGCCGGCGACTATTGGGGACGCCTGGTCACCGAGACCACCGAATCGCTGATCGAGAGGTTCTCAGACCCCAAGGCTCGCGTGTTGGTTATCGGCCCGACCGGCGAACGAATGAGCCCCATCGCGGCGATAATGAACGATAAGTACCGCGCCGCGGGGCGGAGCGGCGTCGGGGCGGTCATGGGCAGCAAGAACCTCAAGGCCGTCGTTGTCCGCGGCTCGGGCAAGGTTGAACCGGCCGACCCCCCAAAGACCAGGAAACTAATCAAGGTCCTGCTGGCCAAGATCAAGGAAAACGCCACCACGGGCCAGGGCCTGCCGACCTACGGGACGGCCGCGCTGGTCAACGTCATCAACGAGAACGGTATCTATCCGACCGAGAACTTTCAGAAAGGCTGCTTCGAAGCAGCCGACCAGAATTCCGGCGAGGTGCTGGCTGAAAAGTACCTCACCGGCAAAGATGTCTGTTTTCGCTGCCCGATTGCCTGCGGGCGATACTGCACCGCCGACGGCGTGGAAGGCGGCGGGCCGGAATACGAAACCATCTGGGCCTACACGGCCGATTGCGGGGTCAGCGATCTACCGGCCGTTATAAAAGCCAATCACTGGTGCAACGAGTACGGGCTGGACACTATCAGCGCAGGGGCAACCATCGCCTGTGCAATGGAGATGGTCCAGAGAGGTATTCTCAAGGCCGAGGAGGTGGATGGCCCGCCCCTGGAGTTCGGCTCCGGCGAGGCGATTGTCGAGTGGACCCGCAAGATGGGGGCCGGCGAGGGCCTCGGGGCCAAGATGGCGATGGGCTCCTACCGCTTGGCCGAAATGTACGGTGCGCCGGAATTGTCCATGACGGTCAAGAGACAGGAATTGCCCGCTTATGACCCGCGCGGCGCGCAGGGCCAAGGGCTCCAATACGCCACCTCCAACCGTGGCGGCTGCCACGTCCGTGGCTACATAATCTCTCCGGAGATCCTCGGTGCACCGGAAAAGCTCGACCCGTTCAGCCTCGAAGGCAAGGCCACCTGGGTGAAACTGTTCCAGGACCTTACCGCCGTGATCGATTCGCTGGGGCTGTGCCTGTTCACTTCATTTGCCCTCGGTGCGCACCACTACCGCGACCTATTTAACGCGATCGTCGGTGAAAACTGGAGCAGCGAGGATTTGTTGGCCGCCGGCGAGCGGATCTGGAACCTCGAACGCATGTTCAATCTTGAGGCGGGTATCGACAGCGATCAGGACACGCTGCCCGTGCGCCTCTTGAGTGAGCCGATGCCCGACGGCCCGGCCAAGGGCCACGTCCACCGCTTGGGCGAACTCCTGCCGGAGTACTACAAGGAACGCGGTTGGAGCGAGAAGGGCGTGCCCACCAAAAACAAACTCACCGATCTTGCCTTGGCGTAAGTGCTCACGCGGCTGGAGTTCTTTGACCTGCTGGCCAGCCAATGGCAGACCGTTGAGTTGTGACCTGGAGGTCCATTCCCGGTGGGTCAGTTCACGACGTTTTGTGGCTGGGCGGCGAGGAATGCCTTCACGTTAGCCACCGCCGCATCCATCAGTCGCGCCCTTGAGGCCTTGGTTGCCCAGGCGATGTGCGGCGTGACATAGCAGTTCTTGGCGGCCGGCAACGGGTTGTCGGCTGCGGGCGGCTCAACCGCCAGCACATCCAGGCCGGCCCCGGCAATATGCCCGGCGTTCAGGGCCTCCGCCAGCGCCGCTTCATCCACCAGCGCCCCCCGGCTTGTGTTGATCAGGAAGGCCGATGACTTCATCATTGCCAGCCGCCCGGCGTTGACCAACTTGTCCGTTTCGCTGGTCAACGGGCAGTGCAGGCTGACCATGTCGCTGCGGCGGAACACACCGTCCAATTCGGCCAGTTCAATCTCTTTGTCGGGCGCGTCGGTTACGTACTTGTCATACGCCAGCACGTTCATTCCGAAAGCCGCGGCCAGTTTCGCGGTTGCCCGTCCGATGCGTCCCAAGCCGACTAGACCCATTGTCAGCCCTTCCAGTTCTACCAGAGGATAATCCCAGTAGCAGAAATCCTTGGAGGTAGTCCAGCGGCCCTGGCGAACCGTTTGGGAATGCTCGGCCACGCGGGATGTCA
The DNA here is from genome assembly GCA_030754715.1 of Phycisphaerae bacterium. Taxonomy (GTDB): domain Bacteria; phylum Planctomycetota; class Phycisphaerae; order SM23-33; family SM23-33; genus JASLZV01. The sequence goes on along the minus strand of JASLZV010000027.1, from coordinate 5,855 downwards.
AGTTCGTCAGGTGGGCGAAAACCATCTGGGCGACCGAACGTGTCGCGTATATCGGCACGTTGGTGACGGGAATGTTCCGCTCGCGGGCCGCTTCGGTGTCCACCACGTTGTATCCGGTAGCCGTCGCGCCGATGTATTTCAACTTCGGCAACTGTGCGATGATCTCGCGCGACAGAACCACCTTATTCGTCAGGATGATTTCAGCGTCGGCTGTGCGGTTGATCACGTCCTGCGGCTCGCTGTGGTCGTGGATTTCGCACGTCCCCAGCAACTTCAACTTCTCCCAACTGAGGTCGCCGGGGTTCAACGAGTGCCCGTCAGTTACGACAATCTTCATTGTTTCACCATTCTCCCGTCGGGCCGGCTTTCTCCCCCGGAGGCGAGCAAAGCCGAGGCTCAGGGTGTGTGAGGCTGATTGCTGTCGTGGAGATAACTTACGACTCTCTGTTTCAAGGGATTTGCGTTGACGTAGATTCCTTTGCCGCCCGGCAGGTCGTCCGCGTCGATCACACGTATCACGTGGGCCCACTTGGCGGCCTCAGGAAGCAGGTCAGCCAACCGGTTGGGCGATTCTTCCAGGAACTGCCTGTTGAGTTCGTTCTCCGGCTTGCCGGGGAACAGGGCAAAGTACAGCATGTCCAGTTCCACCAGATCATTGAAGAAGTGCGTCCCCAGCGACACGTCGGGCGCCAGTTGATCGTGCATTGCGACGATCTCGCAGATGATCGACACCGTGTTGATCTCTGCAAAGTGCACCGGCACGCCCAGGGACGGCGAGGTGGTGCACCATCGGCCTGGCCCAAGCAGCATGAGGGTCTGGGTCTGGCCCGGCGGTTGGAGGTGCGTCAGCCGCCCAATCGACCGCGCCACCGAGTGTCGGTGGGCAACGGGGAGCCGACTATATGCCGCAGGTACGACGTGGATGATCCGATCGACCCTGGTACAGCGGCTCCGGCCAATGACTGCGCCGTGGGCCTCGACAATCAAGGCCTCAGCGGAAATGTCGTCCGGTGGGTCTTGGATTTTGCCGCCTTCTTTCACTTGCAGCGGCCGGCATTGCAGGAGGTTGATCTTGTACCCTCCGTCCCGCAGGAAGTTCGTGGCGAACTCCACGTCCACAGGGGATCCATACGCCCCCTGGAGTATCTGGAGCATCTCCCGCATGTTCCCGATAAAGTCGGTCTGGGAGAACAACTCATCGAACGTAAGCACTCGCGAGAACACGTCAGTCATGCCCGCCTCCCGAGCCCGGCGAATCAGGTTGTGGTCCTGGGAGGCAAACTGTTCAATCGGCAGCGACGGGCTGGCCTTGGCCACCGAGGCAAAATCGGCGGAAGTGACCTTGTTGGCCTCCAGGTCAATCACGTCCACCTTGTGTTGCGAATACTGGCGCACCTCATCGAAGTTCGTTTCCGGCCGCCGGTCGGGGTCATTCAACGCTACCAGCCGTGTGTAATCGTCGTCTCTGCGATCCACCGCCCGCGTGCCAAGCCCGAACACCAGCCGGAGCATCCCCGCCCGCGGGTCAATCCGGCGGTTCCAGACGTACGGATTGAATGACAGGCCCACCCCGGCGATCTGGGGGTAGTACAACGTTTCGCCGTAGATCGCCCCCGAGACCCGCTGGATGAGCAGGGCCATTTGTTCGTCCAGATGCAGCAGCCCGCGCTGCGCTCGGTACTGAAGGGCTTTTTCACTCATGGCGCTGGCGTAGACGGTTCGAATGGCCGAAAGAAAGTCGTCCATCCTTGCCGCCCGCGTGCCCTGGTTGCCGCAAAAGACGCTTTCGTACTTGCCCGCGAAGGCGTTGCCGAAATTGTCTTCCAGCAGGCTGCTGGAACGTACGATGATGGGTGATTGGCCGAAATAGTCCAGCATGTCGGCGAATTGCTTTTCGATGTAGTCCGGGAACGTTCCGGTAAGCATATGCCGGCGGGCTTCCTCCGCACCTTCCAGAAAGGTATCTGGGTCTTTTTGCTTTTCGCGGATCCACCAGATACCGTTACGCACAAGAAACGTGTGAAACACGTCCGATCCGACAAAGAACGAATCGTGCGGCTCCAGCAGTTCGGCCAATCGCCGAGACTTCGCCCGCAGCACCGCCCTCGCCAGGACCATGCCTACCGATTTGCCCCCGATCAGTCCCGTTCCTATCATTCGCCTCTGGATGTTGAGCACGTCGGCCAGGGTGAAATACTTATCGGCGAGTTTCAGAATACGCTTGTCGCGGGAAATGGCCATGGGTAGCAATTTGCGCAGATAATCTTCGCCCGCTTCTTTGTTCATGCGGTCTTGACGAATGCTGTTGAGAATTTCTCTGCCCTGGAGGAACGCGCGGCCCCAGACGCCCGGTCGGTAGTTGTACGACTCCAGTGGAGTCCACGGTACGGAAGTTGTGATCCCGGAAATGATTGCGCTTTCGGTAATCGGGTGAAATCCGTCGGCCTCCCAGGCATGCAGCATGTACATCGAGGGCGAGTAACGGGATTGTACCTTCAAGGGATGAACGTAGATCTTATCTTCGTGGCGGTAGACGTCCAACAGCACCTGTGTGGCGTCGGTCAGCGCGGAGTTGGCGTGAAAGGAATGGGCGCCCCGCAGCAGCGCGAAATACGCGATGGCCCCGACCTGGTACAGATAGGGGCAGTTCAAAAGGAAGAAGTTGCCGAGCATCCGGTCGCTGGACCAGGCGACGGCCAGGTCGGAAAGACAGTCAAATACGTAGAATCCGCCTGGCCCGGTGCTGTCATAAACCCTGTGAATCTTGCCCACAAAGGCTTCGAACCCCTCCTCGGGATTCAGGTGATGAATCCTCGCGCCGCTGCCTTCCGAGATCAGTTGGGGATGCTCGGCGAAACGGAAGTAGATCAGAGGATGACCCAGTTCGTGAGCGCTCTTGCAGTAGAACGGCAAAAACGGCAGATAGTTTTCTATGGAATCCACCTGCCAGACGATGTTGTCGCCGGGCATAAGCTCTTTCAATATGCGGTTCAGGCCGGGCAGGCCCGTACTCAATTGTGAATCGGTCTGTTCCATTGCTTCTGTCCGAGCCGAGCCGCGAAGCGGTCCGGCAAAGGCTGCAACGCACTTAAGATATCATACCATATCCCTGCCTTAATGAGACAATGCAAGCCTGCATTGGCGGTTTGCACGCCGCCGAGTCGCTCAGGAACACCAGGTTTTTGTTGCTAACAAACATTCCATTGCATTACATATACCAACCTGCAACGTCCATCGCCCGGCGGTAGAGGCCTTCCGATCCGCGTTGATCCGCCGCAGGGGGCTGCCATTTTGTATCTGTGGCGGCAATCGACTGTAGCAAACGAGGTAACTTGAGCGGGAGAAACAAGATAGCTTTGGGTGCATTTGTTGAGAATATCATGGGGATCGTCAACGCCCGGAACCCCGGCGAGACGGAGTTTCACCAGGCCGTCAAGGAAGTGGCCGAGTCAGTGTCGCCCGTCATGGAAAAGCGCCCCCAACTCGCCAGGGCCAGGATCCTGGAACGGATGATCGAACCGGAACGCACTGTAATGTTCCGCGTGCCGTGGGTGGACGACAAAGGCGAGGTCCAGGTCAACCGTGGTTTTCGCGTGGAGTTCAACAGCGCTATCGGCCCGTACAAGGGCGGGCTGCGGTTCCATCCGTCGGTCTATCTGGGCATCATCAAATTTCTAGGGTTCGAGCAGGTATTCAAGAATGCTCTGACCACCATGCCGATCGGCGGCGGCAAGGGCGGCAGCGACTTCAACCCCAAGGGTAAAAGCGACGTAGAGGTCATGCAATTCTGTCAGAGTTTCATGAACGAATTGTTCCGCCATATCGGTCCGGACACCGATGTGCCGGCCGGCGACATCGGTGTCGGCGCACGCGAGATCGGATACCTCTTCGGGCAGTACAAAAAACTCACCAACACCTTCACCGGCGTGCTGACCGGAAAGGGTCTGGAATACGGCGGATCGCTTGTACGGACACAGGCCACCGGCTACGGCCTGGTTTACTACGTCACCCGTATGCTGGACGATCGCGGCAAGGACTGGAACGGCTTGAGGGTGGTCGTATCCGGCTCGGGCAACGTGGCCATCTACGCTACCCAAAAGGCCCAGCAACTGGGAGCAAAGGTGATCGCTCTGTCAGACTCCAACGGTTACATCGTGGACGAGAAGGGAATCAATCTGGAAACAGTCCGGCGCATCAAGGAGGTCGAGCGAGGGCGCATCTGCCAATACGTCGATGCGCACCCCCATGCGGAGTTCCGCGAGCGATGGCAGGACATTTGGACGGTTCCGTGCGACGTGGCGCTGCCGTCGGCCACGCAAAACGAGATCGATGAGGCTTCGGCCAAGGTACTGGTCAATAATGGTGTTATCGCCGTCGGCGAGGGGGCCAACATGCCTTCAACACCAGAGGCGATCAATGTGCTTCAGGATGCCGGCGTATCGTTCGCCCCGGCCAAGGCCGCCAACGCCGGAGGCGTGGCAACCAGTGCCCTGGAAATGTGCCAGAACTCGATGCGGCTCAATTGGACCTTTGAGGAAGTCGATACCCGATTGAAACGGATCATGAGCAGTATCTACGACCAGTGCATTGCTGCGGCCCAGGAGTACGGAATGGGCGGCAACCTGGTCGCTGGGGCCAACATCGCCGGCTTCCTGAAGGTCGCCGAGGCCATGATAGCCCAGGGAGTTGTCTGACCGGCAAATCGGACCAGGGGTTCGCTTTTGCCCCCTCCGAAAATTCCCGGCATCTGAGGCTTGAAAAACACTGCCGGGGCGCACAGAATATCTGTGATAGGACGACATCTTTCATGGTCAAGGTGGAGCGGGCGGACCGAAAATGGAAAACATCAGGATCGCGATCGTTGGCGTGGGCAATTGTGTCAGTTCGTTAATTCAGGGCATCCACTATTATAAGGACAAGGACCCCGATAACACCGTCGGGCTGATGCACTGGGAAATCGGTGGATACCGTCCCTTTGACATTGAGGTGGCAGCCGCCTTCGATATCGACAAACGCAAGGTGGGCGAGGACGTATCCAATGCGATCTTCGCCCCGCCCAACTGCACCAAAATATTTTGCCGCCACGTTTCCAAGACCGGCGTGACAGTGCGGATGGGGCGAATTCTTGACAGCCTGGCCGATCACATGCGGGAGTACGAGGCCCGCCATACGTTTGTCTCCGCCGACGCCCCCGAGCCGGACAAGGACGAGGTCGTGCGCGTCCTGCGGGAAAGCAGGGCGCACATGCTCCTGAACTACCTGCCGGTTGGCTCGGAGAAGGCTACACGCTTCTATGCCCAGTGTGCCCTGGCTGCCGGTATCGGGTTCGTCAACAACATACCGGTCTTCATCGCCAGTGACCCGGACTGGGCCCGGCAGTTTGCGGCCATGAACCTCCCCGTCATCGGCGACGACATCAAGGCACAACTCGGTGCCACCGTTACCCACCGGACCTTGGCCGACCTGTTCAGGAAACGCGGCGTCAAGCTCGAACGCACCTACCAACTCAACACCGGGGGCAATACCGACTTCCTCAACATGCTGAATCGCTCCCGTCTGATTTCTAAAAAGATATCCAAGACCGAGGCCGTGCAGTCCGTGGCGGCTGAGCGGATCGACGACCACAATATCCATGTGGGACCCAGCGATTACGTGCCCTGGCAGAAGGACAACAAGGTCTGCTTCATCCGGATGGAAGGCAAACTCTTTGGTGACGTGCCGATGGACTTGGAGCTGCGCCTGTCGGTGGAGGACTCGCCCAACTCCGCCGGCGTGGCCGTCGATGCCATCCGCTGCTGTAAACTTGCCCTCGACCGGGGCACTGGAGGTGTGCTGCACGCTCCGTCCTCGTACTT
>JASLZV010000279.1 GCA_030754715.1 Phycisphaerae bacterium | reverse complement strand
ACGTACGGTCGCGACGAAAACGTTTTGTTGGACGGCGTTCACATTCATATCGGCTCGCCGATTTACTCGCCTCAGCCGTACGTGGATGCTCTCGGCAGGGCGCTGGCGTTGATGGAGCGGCTGACGGACAAGGGCTTTGACGTGCGGGTGCTGGACATTGGCGGCGGCTTTGCCGCCGACTACACGCCCGGCGAGAGCCCGCTGGCGGCCGACTACGCCGCCCGGATCGTGCCGCTGTTGGCCGGCAGGGGACTGGAGGTGATCCTGGAGCCGGGGCGCCAGATCGGCTGCAACGCGGGCATCCTGCTGACGGCCGTCCAGTACGTCAAGAGCGGCGGCGAGAAGAACTTTGTGATCGTGGATGCGGCCATGACGGACTTGGCCCGCCCGGCGATATATCAGGCGGAGCATTTTGTATATCCTGCCGCCCTGGGCGCCGGGGCGGCTGTGCCGCCGCGCCGCAGCGATTATGCCTCCCCGGGAGGTGTGAAAGTGGACATTGTCGGGGGCGTCTGCGAGACCACGGACCTGCTGGCTGCCGACCGGGTGCTGCCGGGGATGCATCGCGGCGACCTGGTGGCGGTGTTCTCGGCCGGAGCGTACGGGTTTGTGATGTCCAGCCAGTACAATTCCCGCCCGCGATGTGCGGAGGTGCTGGTCGAAGGCGAGGCGCAGCGCGTTATTCGCCGGCGTGAGACCTACCAGGACCTTTACGCGCCCGAACTGGACGTGTAATCGCAGCGGTCAGGCTCTAACTCAAAGCGAATGCATCTCCGTGTAGTCCGATAATTTCCGCCTCTCGTCTTTGTGCGTGAAATTGGACGGGCGGCAGCGGTATGATAATCGCCATGAAGATCGCCCTGGGGCAGTACGATCCGGTGGTGGGCGACATCCGCGGCAACGTGTTGCGGATGGCGGAGTTCATCGACCGCGCCGCGGGCGCCGGCGCCCGATTGGTGGTATTTGGCGAGTTGTCGGTAGTGGGCTATCCGCCGCGCGACTTGCTTCGGAAGGAACAGTTTGTAGCCGACTCGGTAGCCGCGGTGGGGGAACTGGCCAAGCACTGTTCGGGCGTGTCGGCGCTGGTTGGTTTTGTGCGTCAGACACCCGGCGCGACCGGCCGACCGCTGCAGAACGCCGCGGCTGTGCTGTCAGACGGGCGGGTCTGCCAAGTGCATGTCAAGACGCTCCTGCCGACCTATGACGTGTTCGACGAGACGCGATACTTCGAGCCGGGCGGACCGCCGCGATGTATCGAAGTGGACGGGCTGCGTATCGGGCTGAGCATCTGTGAGGACCTTTGGGACGCCGAGGCCCTTGGCCGCCGCCTCTATGGGTCCGACCCAGTCTCCATGCTGGCGGCCGACGGTGCCGAGGTAATCATCAACATGGCTGCCAGCCCGTATCAGATGGGCAAGGCGCGCAGCCGCGAGAAACTGTTTGTCCGCCAAGCCAAGCGGTGCGGAGCGGCTATCGTGCAGGTCAACCAGGTGGGCGGCAACGACGAGTTGGTCTTCGACGGCGCCAGTTGCGTGATATCGGCCGACGGGCAGGTCGTCGCGCGAGCCCGCAGTTTTGAGGAAGATCTGCTGGTGGTGGATCTGTCCGGGCCTGCTCAGCGAGTGGAGGAGCTTGGCGAGGAACTGCCCCGCCTGTCGGGAGCCCTGAAACTGGGCCTGCGGGACTACGTGCGCAAGTGCGGCTTTGGGAGCGTGGTGCTGGGGCTGTCTGGTGGGATCGACTCGGCCGTGGTGGCCGTGCTGGCCGCCGACGCCCTGGGCCCGCAGAACGTGCACACCCTGGCGATGCCCGGCCGATACAGCAGCGACCACAGTCTGGCCGACGCCAAGGCCCTGGCGCGGAGGCTTGGTGTCAGTTGCCGAGTGGCGCCTATCGAGGGCGTGCACGCGGCCTACGAGAATGCTGCCGAGGGCCTGCTGGCCGGCGGCGAGACCAAGGTTGCCTGGGAGAACATTCAGGCTCGCATTCGTGGCGGTCTGATCATGGCGTCCTCCAACGCCCTGGGGCATCTGGCGATGGCCACCGGAAACAAGTCGGAACTCTCCACGGGTTACTGCACACTGTATGGTGACATGTGCGGTGGGCTGGCGCCCATCGGCGACGTGTATAAGACGATGGTCTACAAACTGGCCGAGCAACTCAACGCCGAAGCCTCCGGCCGGCGCATCGGGGGGAATATCCTCGCCAAGGCGCCCAGCGCCGAATTGAAACCCAACCAGACCGACCAGGATAACCTGCCCCCCTACGACCTGCTTGATGACATTCTCTGGCGTTACATCGAGGAAGATAAAACCGGCAAGCAGATTATCGAGGAGGGTTTCGATTCCGGCGTGGTAAACCGAGTCGTCGAGATGGTGGATGCGGCCGAGTACAAACGAAGGCAGGCCGCGCCGGTGTTGAAGGTGACCGGCAGGGCGTTTGGCACGGGGCGGCGGATGCCGATCACGCAGCGATATGTTTCGCCGGAGAGGCCCTGAATTGCAAATCCTTTGCGGGCAATGCGGCTGCAAGATAGAAATCCACGACGCCCAATCCGTCGCGGGCCTCTCGTGTCCGCAGTGCGGCTGTGAGATCCCACTGGAATCCTCGGGCGCCGAGGGTGAAGGGGAAGCGGACGAGGTTGAACTGGCCGAGGACGAAGGGGGCTTTGCCAGCCAGGTCCGTCAGGCGCTGGCCGGCAAGATTCGCGTGAAGTGCAGTTCCTGCGGCAGGGGGCTGAAGGTGAGCATGCGGATGGCCGGCAGGAAGACCACGTGTCCGGCCTGCAAGAAGCGGATCCGGATTCCGTATCCTGAAGATAAGGCCGAACGCGAGGTGGAGCGGATGATCGCCGAGAGATCGGGCGAATTGCAGCAGGGCGCCCCTGCTCTCCAACAAGGCGAACAATTTGAGCAGATTGAACAAATCGAACAGCTCAAGCAGGCCTGGCAGGCCGAACAAGCAGAAAAGACCGAGCAGGTCCGGGAGGGAAAGTACCCGGAGAAAGTTCCCCAGATTGAGGGTGCCGGCCGAGCAGCGATTCTGAAGTTCGTTGTAGTGGTAGTTTTCCTGGGCTTGGCGGCTGCGGGAGCATGGCTGCTTGTCCGTTCGATGCCTCTGTTGGTTATAGAGGAAGACCCGTTCGCGGCCGACCCGGAGGCCGGCGTGGAGC
>JASLZV010000278.1 GCA_030754715.1 Phycisphaerae bacterium | reverse complement strand
TCCGTCTTCCAGCGGTTGGCGCAGCGTTTCCAGTACGTGACGTGGGAACTCCGGAATCTCGTCGAGGAAGAGGACTCCGTGGTGGGCAAGGCTCACCTCGCCGGGTCGCGGAACAGTCCCACCCCCAATAATGGCGATACTGCTGGCCGTGTGGTGAGGTGTTCGAACGGGCCGCTGTGTCATGATCGCCTGCCCCTTGGGGATTTGGCCCACAATCGACCAAATCCGGGTTACCTCCAGAGCCGCGGCACGCGACATGGGCGGCAGAATCCCGGGCAAGGCCTTGCTCATCAACGTCTTGCCTGTTCCTGCCGGTCCGATCATGAGAATGTTGTGGCCACCCGCAGCAGCAAGGGTCATGGCCCGTTTTGCGGATTCCTGGCCACGTACGTCGGCGAAATCGACCTTTGCACTTTCATTGGCGAACTTCTCTATTAGATCCAAGAAGGGGTGAGGGTCTATCTTATGATGGCCATTGAGGTGCGCTACCACTGTCAATAGTGATTCCGCAGGGTACACCGCGATCCCCTCCACCACCGCCGCCTCGGACGCGTTTTCGCAGGGCACCACAATCCCCTCAAGATTCAGGCGTGCCGCCAGAATGGCGAGGTTAACAATTCCGTTGATCGGACGAAGCCGACCGTCGAGGGCCAATTCCCCGGCAAACAGCAGGTGCTTGTGGGCCTGTGTCTGAATAACCTGTTCGGCCAGCAGCAGGCCGATGGCGATAGGCAGGTCAAAACTCGGGCCTTCTTTGCGAACGTCCGCCGGGGCGAGGTTCACCAGCATCCGCGACATGGGATAGCTGTAACCACTGTTGGTGATCGCCGATCGCACTCGCTCAACCGACTCCTTCACCGCCGCATCGGGGAGGCCTACGATCGTCGTCTTTGCCAAACCCCTGTCCGCCACATCCACCTCTACCTCACAAGCAATAGGCTCGATCCCCTCCAGGATGAAACTGTGGACCTGTGCCAACACGAAGGGCAAGTCTAGACGCCACGGCGAGCGGGTGGCAAATCTCGGGCATCCACATGCGCGACCGCTCGTACCTGATAAACCGGCCCTCCCCTACGCTTTCGACGTGGCAGAGGCCAGGGAAGTTATTCTCTTTCGGCAGGACGAGACCAGTTCTTAGCGTGCTTGGCCAGCATCAACTCAGGCAGTGTCATGGGCACGTTGCTCATCGGTCGGCCCTTTCAGCAGTTCACCTGATATTTCCAATGCGGCTGGAGATTTCATGATATAGAGATTCAAAATTAGATTTACACTCGGCTCTTTATTATAAAGTTTATCAGACAAAGTACGATTACTTGGAAAAACCGCCGCTTGATCTGTGCGAACGGCCTGTCGGCGACCCGCCCGACGAACCGAACAACCGAATCGCCATCAGTGGCATCTTCGGGCTTTTACACGAACCGGACGATCCCGATGCATCGCAGCGGTGGAAGGCAATCAGCGGCCCTAGTACCGAAGTCACGTGGCCATACGCTCACACCCCCGCGCGACGACGCCCGGCGTGGCGTGGCGGCCCCAAAACCCCCCCGCCACCTGCGCCACCGACGCCGTTGTGCGGCACTCTTCACGACCTGTACGTCTCCCCCGACGGAATCCGATGGACCCGCAAGTCCGCAACCTCGCTACCGAAGGCTTCGGGCGGTTTTAATGCTCCTTACGTGCGGCCGCAGGGCATCGGTGACGTACTACAAGTTCGATGGGACCCGAAGTTGAACAAGTACATTGCCAACACCAAGCACTCCATCGGGCCCGACCTGCGCATGACCCCTGTGCTGCATCAGGCCCGCGTGATGGGCGTGTGTGAAAGCGATGATCTGGTCCACTGGTCCGGCCCGCGGATCTATGCCTGTCCGGACGGGGAAGACGCTAAAATGCCTGGCATGCTAGGCGTCTACGAAGCGGACGGCTTTCCCTACGAGAGCATGTGGCTCAATCACTTCTCAATGTCGTGGTACCACCCTGCAAGCCCGGAGGACATGATACAACGTAAATTGATGCCCTCCCGGCCCTACACCAAGCGTAACCGGATTCGCCTTGCCGCCAGCCGCGACGGGCGGCACTGGCACTACCTTGGTAATCGCAGCCCGTTCATTGATTTGGGACCTGAGGTCAGTTGGAAACCACATTACCTACGCATGGCCAACCGGCACACCGTCGGCGGCCCGGTATTGAAGGCAGATGAGTTGTGGTTCTACTACCGGGGCAACAACTCGGACGGGCCGAAGACCGACTGGACTTTTTCAATGGGCGCAGCAATTCTTCGCCGCGACGGTTTCGCCTCCTTGAATGCGACCGAGCAACCGGGCGTGGTGATCACCCGGCCCCTGGTGTTTGAAGGCGAAGGCAGGCTGTTCGTGAACGCCGATGTGGCTACGAACGGGCAGGTTCGCGCCTCGGTCGTGGCCGAAGACGGCAGCGCCATCGAGGGCTTCGCGGAAAGCGACTGCCAGGCGGTCTGCGCCGACTCGACCCGCAGTCGCGTCGTCTGGAGCGGCAACGAGACACTAGCCAAGTTGAAGGATCGGTACATTCGCCTAGCGTTCCACCTGACGAACGCAAAACTGTATTCGTTCTGGATCGAATAGAAAGGTGCGGCTTCGAATCGGGCACGGTCAGATAGGACGACGAGAATCCGCTTTAAACAGCATGTTTCAATCCGCCTTTCGCAGAAGCGGCGAGGCGACTCAAGACAACCGAGGTTCAACCCTCGTAGAACCAGGAGATGGGTACGGCACGCAGCCTCCACGGGTCCTTGAACTTTTTCCCCTGCTGATTGTACCAGCGGTCGTCAAAGACGAGATATGCCATATCATCGATGAATCGGACTCTCGGGTGGCGCACGGTTCGATGGCCCTCGGGTAGAATCCGTTCCAATTTCGGCAGAACCCCGGACGACTCCAGAAACCCCGGTGGTTCCGGGTCCACGATTCGGTCTATTTCCTTGACGCCCGGTCCGCTCGCCATCGTTCGAAAGTGCTGCCAGGTGGCTCCCGAGTCGGTGGAGATCGCGGAAGTCAGCCTGGATCGGTAGTAGCCCGTTGTCGTCTCCTCGGCGCTGGACTGATTCCAGACACACAGAAGGTCGCCAGTCGTCGGGATCCGTGTCAACCAGACGGCAGCCTGACTGCTTACCAGTGAATTCAGTACGCCTTGCTCCCAATGTTCTCCGCCGTCCGAACTGTAGCTTTGA
>JASLZV010000277.1 GCA_030754715.1 Phycisphaerae bacterium | reverse complement strand
CGGCTACGCCTCACCCTCCGGAACACACGGCGAATGCATTGGCCTGACTCTCATTCAAGTTGGTACATAAATTGGGGGCAGGTCACTGTCCCGCGTACCGGATATAATCCAAGTGGCTGCGGCACCCCACACGCCCACGCGCCAGGGGAAATGAATGAAAGTCTTCATGCTTGGCTGGGAGTTTCCTCCCCACATCAGCGGCGGGCTGGGAACGGCCTGCTACGGCCTGACGAAGGGCCTGGACGAACTGGGAGTGGAGGTCAGTTTCGTCCTGCCCACCGCCGTCCCCCTGAGCACACCAAGCCACGTAAAATTGCAAAGCCCCTCGTCACTGCCCCAGGCGCGCGCCAAGGGCCGATCCGCGAAACAGCCGGATCAGTCCCCCGAAATAATAGAGGGTTTCGAGCACATGGAGATACATCGGGTCTCGGCCGTGCTCCAGCCTTACGCAACGCCGGAAGCCTTCGAGCAGGCAGCGGCCGAACTCCGGAGCCAGCAGGCCCGGAAGCCCCAAGGACGGGCAGACACAGCGGACATGCCTGCCGGCACGTTTGATGCCGCGGGCGGAGCGTATTACGACGGCGACCTCATGGTCCAGGTGCACAAGTACGCGCGGCTGGCCGTGGAACTGGCCCGCCTGGAGGACTTCGACGTCATCCATGCCCACGACTGGATGACATTTCCCGCCGGTCAGGCGGTCGCCGCCGCCGTCGGCAAGCCGCTGCTTGTACACGTGCACAGCACCGAATTCGACCGGTCAGGCCAGAAGATCAACCAGCAGATTTACGAGATCGAACGCACGGGGATGCATGCGGCCCACCGGGTGATTTGCGTCAGTTACCTCACGCGCAGCATCGTCGTAAGCCGCTACCACATGCCGGCTGACAAGGTCGAGGTGGTCTATAACGCCGTCCAGGCCGCCGACAGCAAGAGGGGCCCTCAGGCCAAGCCCATCCGCCACAACGAGAAGATTGTGCTGTTCCTCGGCCGGGTGACCATGCAGAAGGGTCCAAAATATTTCCTGCAGGCGGCTAAGAAGGTCGTCGAAAAGTACAAGAAGGTACGCTTTGTGGTGGCCGGCAGCGGCGACATGATCGCCCAGTGCCTCAGGGAGGTGGCCGATCTGAACCTGGGGCGGTACGTGACGTTCACAGGCTTCCTCAAAGGCGAGGATGTGGACAGGGTATTCAAGATGGCCGACCTGTACGTGATGCCCAGCGTCTCCGAGCCGTTCGGCATCGCCCCGCTGGAGGCGATTTCGCATGACGTGCCGGTGATTATCTCCAAGCAGTCGGGCGTCTCCGAGGTGCTCACACACGTTCTGAAGGTTGATTTCTGGGACATCAACGAGATGGCCAACAAGATCCTGGCCGTCCTTCGCCACCCTCCGCTGCAAAAGACGCTGCGCCAGCACGGGCAGATTGAGGTGCAAAAACTCTCCTGGCGCGACAGCGCCGAGAAGATCCTCGACCTTTACGCATACGCAATCCAGATCACGTAAGGGCCAAATCCGGATACCGGGGCCCAAACACACACCGGGGGCAGAGTAAAAAAGGCGGCGTCCCGCGAATTGGCCTCCCCAACGGGAGTTTTCCCTTGCCCCACGGGAACCAAACGGGTCTTAATGTCATTATGGCCTCGGTTGTGTTCTATTTTCAGGTTCACCAGCCCTTTCGGTTGCGGCGCTACACCGTGTTCGACAGCGACACGGGCTACTTCAGCGACAGCGACAACAGAAAAATCTGCAAAAAGGTCTCCGCAAAATGCTACCTGCCGGCCAACGCGGTGATGAAGGAACTCATCGACCGCTACCAGGGACAGTTCCGCATCAGTTACTCGCTGACCGGGGTAATTGTCGAGCAGTTTCAGCAATGGTGCCCGGAGGTGCTGGACAGTTTCAAGGCACTGGCCGACACCGGCTGCGTTGAGTTCATTACTGAAACCTACTTCCACAGCCTGGCGTTCCTGTACGACCGTGACGAGTTCATCGCCCAGACCCGGCTGCACCATCAACTCATCGAAGACCTCTTCGGCCAGACCCCACGGGTCTTCCGCAACACCGAATTGACCTACAACAACGATGTAGCCCGTGTGGTCGAACAAATAGGCTACAAAGCAATCCTCACCGAGGGCGCAGACCACATCCTGGAGTACCGCAGTCCCAACTTCATCTATAACCCGCCGAACTGTACCGACCTCCGCATCCTCCTGAAAAACTACCGCCTTAGCGACGACATCGCCTTTCGCTTCTCCAACCGCAGTTGGCCTGAATGGCCGCTGTCGGCGGAAAAGTTCGCCGGCTGGATCGATCAGATCAACGGCAACGGCTACGTGTGTAATCTGTTTATGGACTACGAAACTTTCGGCGAGCATCAGTGGGGCGATACGGGCATCTTCGAGTTCCTCCGCGCCCTGCCCGAACAGGTCCTCGCCACCGGTAAAAACGACTTCCTGACTGTTTCTCAGGCCGTCAATCGCTGTTCGTCGGCCGGCGAGATTGACGTGCCGCACATGATCTCCTGGGCCGATACCGAACGCGACATCTCCGCCTGGCTGGGCAACAGCATGCAGGCCAACGCCCTCCACGACGTCTACGCGCTGTCAGAGAGGGTCCCCGAGAGCGCCGACGGCCAACTGCTCGACGACTGGCGAAGGCTTCAGACCTCCGACCACTTCTACTACATGTGCACCAAGTGGTTCGCCGACGGCGACGTACACAAGTACTTCAATCCGTACGAATCTCCCTACGACGCCTATATCAACTACATGAACATCCTGGACAACGTGCGTTCGCGGCTGGCGATGGCCGACAGAACCTGAACGAGAACCGAAGGATCGTGACTCTCTGGCCACGGCCCGGCCGGGCAGAATTCGAAGGCATGGCGGGGCCGACCGCAGTCGGCCTGCCGCGGGCGGGGCGCTGACGAATCCGCCAGACGAACGTGTGAGGAATCCATGAGCAGTTCCCTGGGACGTGTGATCGGCGGATGTGAGTCGACGCGGGTGGAGATCGACGGCGATCTGAA
Source organism: Phycisphaerae bacterium (assembly GCA_030754715.1). Classification (GTDB taxonomy): domain Bacteria; phylum Planctomycetota; class Phycisphaerae; order SM23-33; family SM23-33; genus JASLZV01. The sequence goes on along the minus strand of JASLZV010000277.1, from coordinate 200 downwards.
CGAGTTGCTGACCCGGGAGTGGCTGATCACCAATCAGATCGGTGCGTATGCCTCCGGCACGGTGATCGGGTGCAACACGCGGCGGTACCACGGTCTTCTGATCGCGTCGGCGTCGCCGCCGATGGGGCGGTTCCTCGCCCTGGCGACGATCATGGACCAGGCGACGCTGCACCCCGGGTCGCCCGGGGAGAAGACCTTCG
>JASLZV010000276.1 GCA_030754715.1 Phycisphaerae bacterium | reverse complement strand
ACTGGTAAAAGCAAACGGCCCGTAGCCGGGCACCTCCACCCAAACCCATTCAAAGGGAACCGTCTCACATACCTCATGCGAGCCGCAGGCATAAGAATATGCCGGAGTTCCCCCGTCAGTGTACGAATCCAATAGCACAGCGAGGTCATCGTTTCCTTTGGTTCCAGCAGTGCCGGGTGTCCCTGCAGTCCCATCAGTTCCATCAGCACCCGTTGCTCCGGTTGCGCCAGCGTCACCGACGCTCCCATCACTTCTAATGGTGCCCGTCCCGGCAACCTTCTTGGCCATTACGAGAACCATTCCCCCGCCGGCACCTCCAGCGCCACCTGTTCCCGTGGCTCCGGTGGCTCCATCGGTCCCGTCGGTTCCGTCACCCCCATCAGTTCCGTCGGTTCCGGCAGTAGAAGTACCCCCGCCGGCTGCGCCGCCCGCTGTTCCAGCAGTACCCGAAGTCCCCGAAGTACCTGCAGCGCCTGCTGACCCTGCAACATCTGCCCCTACAGTGCCATCGTCAGCACCCTCGATGCGCTTGAATCCATCTGTGGGATCAATGTGCCATCCACGAGTCACAAAATCGAGGTTTCTCAATGCGCTTGCCGGCACCTGGGTGCCGCTTGCGGACTCACCAACAACATACGACTTGTCCACACCGGCAGTGCCGTCCTTGACTCGACCAACAAGAGTTCCAATACCTGTTTCACCTGCTGCCGAAGAAGGCAAACCAATGACTCCGTTGTTGGTCAGAGTTTCTTTAACGAATACGCGAAATCCATTAGTGACTAAGTTGATACCGGAATTGACAGTGAGGTTGTTGTAGTACATGTCTTCGGTAAGAACGGTGGTCCCAGTAATGGTGACATCACCATCAGTCCCGGAGCCGTAGACCGTGTCATTACCTAAGCGTTGCTTGCGACGCTTGTTGATGCGGTTGAGTGCCCGTGCCATGTCAGCCGTGCCAGCCGATCGACGGGTCCCTACCCACGGCTGGATTCCCTGTGACGTTTTCTATCTTGGCCAGAGCAGCCAGAGCAGCCGTCGTGTCAATAGGTGGAGTTGCCTCAAGCAAAGCCCTCAGGGCTACACACTCGGGCCAGATGATGTTTTGGATTGCCTGCGACATGGTCAAGTAGGGCATCAATCCACCTCGATGTAATTTGCTGTCCCATCTGCTCCCGTACCACCGCCAGAGACGTTGAGGGTTAACGCTGGGTTCATAGTTGTGTCGGTCGAAACGAAGATGATGACCCCACCGCCGGCATTGGTTCCACCAGTTGCAGAGATGACCGCGCCACCACCAGGCTCAATAGATACATATCGGGCAGCGATGATAACCACCCCACCCCCAACACCTTCTCCGCTCGCTCCGCCTGAACCTCCGTTGAGGAAGAGGGGAGTGGTTTGGCTGGCGGTGATTTGATATCCGAGGACTGCCTGAGGCCCGTGCTTGTAGTATTTTGATCCACCACTTGCAGCGGTTGGGGCCGTTACTGTTCCGCCCGCACCAGCACCACCAAGACTGTTGGTGACATTCGCTGCAGCAACACCCCCGCCGCTTACACTGCCAACGGCAGTCGAGCCGCCAGGTCGACCAATAACCACACCAGTACCCACAGACAGAGTGTTCTTTACGAACAACCGATATCCGGCAGTATCCAATGTTGCGTTATCTGCCAGTGTCAGGTTGTGGTAAAACATGTCTGCGGTCAGAGTGTTGCTTGTGCCTGTGAGTATGGCGGAGCCATCTAGTCCCGAGCCATAGATCTCCGCAGGAGAATCGATGAAGTCGAGAAGAGGATCAGTCGCGTTGACGTGTACGCCGAAAGGGCCGGTCAGAGTCCCCATGTTTAGGTCTCCTCAATGCCAGACACCGTCATGTTGACACTGGAAGCATTTCCTGCGCCCGCATAAATAGCCTCACCGTCAACCATGACTAAAGAAAGGTTGATGAGCATGGTTTCGTATGCAGCAAGGTCAAGGGAATGAAATACAATGTCGCTGTCTGCTATGCTGCCAGACCCATCGAACAACCACACCGACACCTGCTGTGTGCTTGATGTGATGTTGGAGAACATCATCTGTTTAACAATGGTTGTTACACCTGTCCCAGCGGTGTAAGAAGCCGACCCGGGGGCAGTAGCCATGGTCGCAATGTCGGCCAGGGTCACAGGACCGGCCACACGTTTCTGAAGAAAAGCCATAGGTTATTGCCTCCGGGAGATTGATCTAGCCTTTATGGTACCAGTTTACTATTGGTCGGGTCTGCTGGTAACGTACTTCTGTGGCTCGAGAGAAATATGACCTCAGTATCCTCATACAAACCCTTAGCGATCCGAACCTGTGGGTTCATTGGGTTGATGCCAACGGCGAAGAGCATCACACCCCTCGTTCGTTGGCGGCGATTATTCCATCGGATGCCAAGTTTCTGGATTAATCCGTTCTAGATCCCCGGACCCGGATAACCAGCCCATCATTCAATGTCCTCTGGTACTGGCAGTATATTGCCAGTTAGTTCACCAGACGGTAGAACTTCTGCCTCTGGGTAATAGTTCTGAGCGAACGTCAACGCTTCCGCTTCGGTGATCTCTGTAATTTCCCATGTTTCCAAGCCGGTCATATCACACGATGTAGGCATATAGCCGAGCCTCAGACCGGTTGACGTATCACAAAACTCAGAGGGGTAAGCCTTCCCGCCACGGGAAGCGACTTCTTCCTCAGGACCAGTGCCCCATGTGCCCTCAGAAAGTTTCCATGTGAGGTAGATCATTCGATCATCCCCGGTGCAGCCATCTCAACGACCATCTTCCTCTGTTCTTCAATCATGTCGTCCAACTGACCAATCTGTCGCAGAGCATCAAGATCCGCCCAACCAATCTTGCCCGCCATTATTCCCAACTGTGCCTGACGACTTAGACGCTTCTCCCAGTATTCAGGCTGGGCGAGATCCATTTCGTCTCTGGTGAAATGAGCCATGTTGTTGAACAAGTCCATAAGACAGTTAATTTCTCGTTCTGAACCCGTCATAGTAATTACTAACTCGCTCAAGTTTATTTCCTTTTCTTCCAAATCCAAGTCAGCATCAAGATCATCCGACTCTTTCAGTCGGGCGATTTCTCGCTCCAGCCTTCGCCTGCCAATATCACACATCCTGTATGTGCGGATCAATGTTCTAAGTTCCAGAACACACTGGTGAAACTGCATCTCAGCAGTGTCATGTTGACCTAGAACAA
>JASLZV010000275.1 GCA_030754715.1 Phycisphaerae bacterium | reverse complement strand
GAAGCGTCGTGATTTGTCCGGAGGAAACTATATGGGATTTGTAGATACGGAACCGACCTCCGGGCTGTATGAAATATTTCGACCTAAGATGTTGGAAGTGACTGCAAGCGTTTTCAACAAAGAGAATCGTATAGTTAGTTCTGGCAGCCCGGACCACCTGCAAAGTCGGATCCAGGCGCATCTTCGAACCAAGTTAGGGGAAGAGGGTTTTCCTGATGTTTGGATCAATCATTTCTTTGCTAAGGAATTTGTCCACACCATCACTCCGGAAGGGTTTGATCTTTACGGAATGGATCAGGCTAAACGACCCATCCGGGCCGGTGAAGCAAATAAAAACATGAAGACGGGCTCGGGGGACTACACGACAGACCCTCACGTCACGCCGCCGTTTCCGCCGGCTTCGAGAGTTGTGGTGCATGCACCTTTTGGTTACATCGTTCCCCCACTGGCTGCCTCTGGTCCCCGGGGCGGTCCTCCGAACACTCAGTTGGACAACTGGTCAAAGCCTCAGTTGTTGCAAAAGTATCCGGCAAACTACACCTTTTCCGGCTACACGATGCAGACATTGAATCCCAAAATCGGAAAGGACGAGGTATTCTTTTTTGACTATGCTCCGAATAACGTTTCTTATCAGGGGCTGGGAGCCCAGTGGGTTGAGGTTCCCCGATCCGGAGATCTTCCCATCGTAGAGTTCGCTTCGTGGTCGCTCATGAAGGTTTCTATGGATTTCCTGATTGCCAATACCGGAATATCGAGCAAGGGACATCTACATCCGGATGGTCTTGTTACTGGGATTTATGAAAAAATCGAAATCCTCCGACGAATGGCGCAGCGGCCATATCCAATTTCCGTTTTTGGCTTGGATCAACTTCTGAGAGTTTCCATGAGGCGTGCAGAGATGATCGGCAAGCCATTGGAGTTTGTTATCAGCGATCTCAACATTAGTTCCATGCGTCGCACCATCGAAGCGGGAGATAAGGAAATCACAACCGCACAGGTCAAGTTGACCTTGCAGGAGATTCCCATCGAGGCAATCAAGTCGGTTCGGTTCGGCACGCCCAACATTGTGATCCCGTTCACACCGAGCGACGCCGAATCCTCAGCCGCTAGCGCAGAGATCGGCCCGTCAAGGATAGGCGTCGAAGACTCCAACTACTTCGAGGGCGACGACGACATAGAGTCGACTCCAAACTTCAACGTGGTGAACACAGCACAGGCTGACAACCGCGCGCTCGGCCCCATGGATGCGATCACCACGATTGACCCGCTCACCGGCTACGCCGTGTGGAGTCCCTACTAATGCCCGCTGATTTCAGTAGATATGTAGATCTAACCGCATGGGGGAACAGCCCCTGCACGCCTCATGGGTGGGACCGTTGCCTGATATTGACATGCCGTCGTCGGCAACGGCGAGAGACTCGGGACTTATCTGGAACGAGGGACAGAGAGACGCGGCAATAGACGCCTCAATACTGTCTGTCAATGTCAGTTATGGTATGGATCTATGCGCCCAGGTAACTGTGACTGTTCACGATCCGGTATTCCATCTTGCAAAGAACAACTTCTTTTGGATTACTCGCGATGTCTGGTATCGCTCGAAGCAGATCATGGATTTCGAGGACCCGCTCTTCAGTGGCCGCACCTCATATTTGACTCAGGCGTTTGAAATCGGGAGAGCATCTCTGGGGCCGAGTCAGGGCTCGGGGGCAATTTGGACGCTCGAATTGCGAACGAAAGCAATCCAGCAGATGAAACGAGACCGAGGGAATATAGCGAATCCGGATGGTAATCCTGCGGAAGATATCCCGGGAGATAATCATGTGTATGCCATCAATGCTGCGCGGAAGTACGGATTGATTCCGATGGTCGAGAGAACCGACAAAGCCTCCGACAGTCAAGAGATCAAACCATTCACTCCGGACACAGCGGGAGACGGAGAAGGAGTCGAGGGAACGAGCGTGTGGGATCATCTCAAAAACATGGCCAGTGCAGCCAAATTCGTGACTTTTGAAACGGACGGTTATCTGTTTTTCTGTTCACACAAGTGGCTGTTGGGGAAGTGGGGGATTACCAGCGCTCGCCTGCAAGTCATGAACCCGGAAACAAACACGAGAGATTCCGATTTGTACCACTTCTGTCCAGCGCAATGGCCTACCGACAAGGGGGCAACCATTCAGGTATTGGCGATGCCCACATTGGCGAGGTCCGACAACGATCCATTCGAGGTGCAGGGATCCATGGTCGTCGATCGAGTGAACGGTATGTCTCTTCGTCCTGGTATGACGATCCAAATACAAGGTATCCCGATGTTCGGCCCCACATTGGACGGCAGGGATGATGGACATAGCGGCCTATATCTGATTACCAATGTCGACTACGACCATCTGGGGACTGAGCCGGTGAAGGTTTCGTTCACTACGCCGACACGCGAGCGCCATTACATCGCGTGGCAGGCGGTTAATCAATTCCCAACGGAGGCAATGAGGTCCGCTAATTCGGGGAGTGGGCGACGGTAATGGTTCATACGAGTTTTCATGGCGGTTCATCTCACCCGGTTACGGTTGGTGCGGTTTATCAAGGAACCGTTAAGAATATTCTAGGAGATGGGAAACTGACGATAACCGTTCCCCGTCTGGGCAATCAGTCTTTTTACAAATGTAAAGCGTTGCGTGGCCCGGAGACCAGTCCGTATGTGAAGGGCGATCAGGTTCTTTGTGTTTTTCTAAATAATGAACTAAGTCAACTGTATGTTCTCGGCCGGTTTAATTATCAGCCCAAGTTTCGTAACGTCGGGATCAATGTTCACGATCCGCAGTACCCGGTTCATATCGCCGGAGCGTCGACCGATTACGAAATTTCGTTGCAGGTTGATCGGACTTCTGCGGTGGGGTCTTCGCGCGCCTCGCTGCAGTTGCATAAGACAATCGTTGGGGCGGGAGCAACTACCGCAGATTCTTCCGGTGAGTTTGACTCCGAAGAGGTGGCAGTCGAAGGCTACCAGGGCGACTGGTATGTGTATGACAATCATACTAACAAGTATCTGTTGCAGCATACGGGTGGGCAGAATACGGCCGGTGGTTTAACCGGAAACTCCCGAAACACCTATTTCGCGATCAAAGCCACCGGCAAGCATGGCGACCCCACCGGTACTTTCGATAGGACACTCTACTACTATCCATCCTATGATGCGAAAACGGGGGGTTCTGACGGAACAGGACGAGAGGTTAA
>JASLZV010000274.1 GCA_030754715.1 Phycisphaerae bacterium | reverse complement strand
GCTGCTGGGCATGCTCGTGGGGGTGCTATTACCGACGATCTTGATTCGCCGCCTACGGACCAGACGCCTAAATCGCCTAGAGTCGCAACTTGTCAGCGGCATCCAGACGCTTGCTTCCGGTGTGCGGGCTGGGCTGAACTTTGTGCAGGCGATGGAACTGATAGCGCACGACGGGCCGGTACCGTTGCGGCAGGAGTTCGCTCACATGCTGCGGGAGTATGAGTACGGCTTGGCAATGGAGGAAGCGATGAACAACGCAGCCGTGCGAATTGGCTCGGGGGACTTTCGTCTGTTGTTTTCCGCCCTGTTGACCCACCGGCAGCGGGGCGGCGACCTCGGCGACACGCTCGATCGCATCGCCGATTCCATCCGCGAGATACAGCGTCTGGAAAGTCGCGTGCAGACCCTCACTGCCCAGGGGCGCGCCACCGCAAGGGCACTGGGCGCCATGCCGGCGATCGTTTTGGCCATCCTGTACTTCCTGGTTGACAAAAAGGGGGTCGTTGACATGTTTACGTACACATCCGGCAAATTGCTGCTGGCGATGATGCTGTTGCTGAATATCATGGGGTTCCTTTGGGTTCGCAAGATAATGGACATAGACGTCTGAGATGAGCGAGATCGCAGACATTTTGGCGGTGCTGCCGTCGGTTGCTATAGAGGCGGGCTCGTGGATGTGGGACGTGGTTCTATCGGCGGGGATCTTTGCGACGCTGGTGATGCTGGTGGTGGCGGTGTTCCGCCAGCCGACGGAGGTCAAACTTTCCTACGAGCGCCAAGCAGCCATCGCCACAGGGCATACCGATCGGCGCACAATCTTCGAGAACTCGGTCCTTCGTCCGATCCTGTGGATCCTTTTGGGGGCGGCCTACTCCATAGCCCTTCCGCGCTTGAAGGAGTGGCTCAGGCGGACCCTGGTGGCCTCGGGAAATCCCGATTACTACACGCCTGAGGAATACCTCGCCTTGTCTCTGTTTTATGGGCTGGTGCTGGTGGTGTTTTTGGGCGCGTTCTACCTAGTGGCCTTTGGACAGCTCAGTTTTCTGGTGATGGTAGCGTCCTTTGCCGCCGGGATGGGGGTGACGATCTACCAGTTGTACGACAAGTCTCGTAAGCGTCTTCGCCTGATCTCCAAGCGCGTGCCGTATGTTCTGGACCTGATTGCTCTGGCGATGGGCGCCGGCGCGACGTTCACCGAAGCGGTCGAGACCATCGTCCGTGAAGGCATCGACGACACCGAGGATCCTCTCAACGCCGAACTGGAAGCTGTACTGGCTGAAGTCGATCTGGGCAACACGCGGCGCCAAGCGTTGGAGAACATGGCTGGCCGCATTCCTCTCGACATGCTGCGGACCGTCGTCGCCAGCGTCATCCAAGGCGAAGAACTCGGCACGCCGCTGGCCGATATATTTCACTCGCAGGCCACACTACTGCGTCTCCAACGGTCTGTGCGGGCTGAGGACCTTGCCGCCGTTGCGTCCGTCCGTATCCTTGTACCGAGCCTGCTGATCCTCTTCAGCGTGATCCTGGCGGTCTTCGGGCCGGCCATCATGCGGCTCATCCGAAATGAGGGTCTGTTCTGATGAATCCGGACACTGCGGTGCTGATTTTTGTTACCGGCCCCCAAACCGACCAGCGAGCCGTACTGATAACAAACGTTGTCCTGGTCGGAAGGAGTTCCCAGGCCGACATCCGGCTGGAGGAGCGACACGCTTCTCGCCGGCAGTTCCAACTGACTCTCACCAACGACGGGTGGGTATTTGAAAACCTTTCAAGGCGCCGTACCTGTGTCAATGGAAAGAAGTACAAGGCCGGCAGGAAGATCATTCTTGATACCGGCGATGTAATTGGCGTGGGGATCAAGACGGAGATTCTGTTCGTGGCCGTAGGCGATGATGCGGAGGGCGCCTTAGACGGCTACCGCGCCGAGCATCCCATCGGGGCCGCAGTTGCCGCGCCTGCCTCGGGGGTGCAGGCTGACCAGAAGCCGTCAGAACCTCCGCCACTGCCTGTCTGGCAGCCTCCTGTTCCGGTGGGGGACCAGCCCGGCGGCGATGAACGGCAACCACATGCCGCGGAAGAACTGGTGGCTGAGGAGCGGAAAGCCAAATTCAAGAAGTACGCCATGGTTTTCGCCGTTTACCTGGTGGTGATGTTGGTCGGCGTGATTGTCCTTAGCCGATTCCGGCGCAAGACCGACACCGTCCCCGGCGGAGACACAAGGCCGCTGCGCTTGAGCAAAGAGGAGATTGCCGATTTTATCGCGCAAGAGTTCACCAAATTGCGCAATCCCGCCAAGGCCATAGAGGCGATGCTTGAGTCCGAGCGTTGGCTGGATAGCAAGGAAAACCCTGGGCACCTGTACCGTGCCGTGCACAACTACAAACTTGCGATAGCCTACGGCCGGTTGCTAACAGCTGCAGAGGAGCGTGCCTTCCGGGATGCCCGGGCCCAGTTGGTAAAGCGCGTGCGCGGCAAATACGATGCCGCCTGGAAATATGAAATGGCCGACAACTACCGGGACGCCAAGAGGTTCTTCGAGGACCTGCTGGAGATAATCCCCTATGTCCACGAGTATGAAGATCCTATCCGAAAAAAGATCGTTCAGCACCTGACATTCATCATGCGCCGACTCAAGCATCGTCGGAAACGGTAGTCCGGTGCCGCTGTTGCCTTGCTCGGATGGTTTCGCTATGCTTTTGTCGTGCGACATTGTCAGCACGGGAGCCCTACATGCCCCAACAACTGGCATATGCCCTAATCACGCCGTACAGCCTGTACAAGAGCCGTACCGGTGGGATCATCGGGCGGATACTGTCGCATCCGGCCTTGGAACTGGTCGCCGCACGGATGTACGTGTTCTCCGACGAGTTCATCGGTGCTTACCAGAAGGTTATCTGCCCGCCGGGTAGGGATCCGGCCACTGAGGAGGCCTGGCATCGCTACATCGATGAGTACCTGCGTGCAGACAACCCCTGGGGGAGGCTGCCTCGGTGCATGCTGCTGCTGCTGCGCGGCGACAACGCTGTCAGACGGCTCAAGGAGGACGTTATTGGCTCATTTACTGAACAGCCCGTCGGCGATACCGTACGAGGCACCTTTGGTGATTTTATTCGAAATACCGACGGTACCATCCGCTACTTTGAACCGGCTGTTATTACCTGTGCTGAACCGTCCATGAACGACCGGCATCTCAAACTCTTGGGCGACTATGCCGTATCTGACGGCGGAATCCTCGAAGGGCGGATGCA
>JASLZV010000273.1:1846-3264 GCA_030754715.1 Phycisphaerae bacterium | reverse complement strand
AGCATGACGGCTCGTATCCCACTGCGGCCACCCTTGTGACCAGCATGACCACATTGGTGGATGGATACGGCCCGTATCTGCTGCAGTTCCCGGTGAACCCGTTCAACAACTTGGCCACAATTGATGCCGCCACGAAGGGCGGCGGAAACGCCGGCTGGTATTACAACGCCATGTCCGGCGAGTTCACCCCAGACGACGACGCTCACTCGAGTCTGTAATCCACACCGCCTCCAAGGCCGTGTGACGAAAAGGTCGCAACAATGAAGCCCGACCCGGTTGTCCAAGCGTCAACCCGGTCGGGCTTGCGTTTGTTTGGAACAGAAGCCCACATGGCCTACCCCAAAGGCTCAAAACACGGAGCAGCCGGCTTTTCACTGACCGAGCTCCTTATGGTGGTGGCCCTACTGGGCCTGGCTGCCGCGGTGGCAGTGCCCCAACTCGGCAGTGACGCCGAGCAGCACGCTCTGGCCGCCGCCAGGACCATCATCTTCGACATGCAATACGCCCAGGACCTGGCGGTGACTTGCCAATCCGACGTAACGGTGGTCTTCGACGGCCCGGGAAGGCAATACTACCTGACCGACAGCCAGGGACAGACCCTCACCCACCCACTCACCAAGCGCCCTTACCGCGTCGAGTTCCAGCAGTATCCGCGCCTCTCGCAACTGAACATCGCCATAAATCTCATCAATCAGATGGACTTCTCCAACGACAACGAGGTGACCTTCGACTCACTCGGCACGCCGACCGCCGCCGGAACCATCACACTAAATCACAGTAGCATGGACCTCAACGTGATGCTCGAGGTCCAGGCGGCCACCGGGCGAGTCACCGTATCGCGAACGCAGCCTTAGAAACCATCTCAAAAATGACGGGGCCCGGAGGCCGAGCGAATCGACGCCCGACAAGGCCCTAGGCAACCGCAAATGTCTCTCACCCCCCGGAGGCCAGCATCTTCCTGGCCAGACGACTGGTCGGATCGGTCTTGGCGGCCCGTTCGTAGCAATTCCTGGCCCGGGTGTCGTTCCCGACGGCCAGGTAGCTGCGCCCAAGCAAACAAAGTAGCGTGGCGCTGTGGGGGTGCAAGTCGGAGGCCTTTTCCAGGATGCGTGTGGCCGCCTGGACCTGCTGGGCCCGCAGCAACGAATAGCCCAGCACCAGTGTCGCGTCCAGCCGCCCCGGCTGGATCGCAAGGGCCCTGCGTGCCGAGCGGATTGCTGCCGCACTGTCACCCGTCGCCAGGCGCGCCTCGGACAGTTTCACCAACAGGGGCGCCGAGGACGGCTTGAGACCTACCGCACTTTCGTAGGCCTGACTGGCGCGGTGCGGGCGGGACAGGCCCATGCAGCTGTCCCCCAGCATCGCGTGCACCCACGCTGAGGGGGGCTGTGGGGGCATCGCAATCCTGATTTCCAGTG
>JASLZV010000273.1:0-1836 GCA_030754715.1 Phycisphaerae bacterium | reverse complement strand
CATGCAGCTGTCCCCCAGCATCGCGTGCACCCACGCTGAGGGGGGCTGTGGGGGCATCGCAATCCTGATTTCCAGTGTTTCCCGGGACAGGTCGAACCGCCCGGCGCCAAAATACGCCCTGGCCAACTCCTCCTGATAGCGAGGGGTTTGTCCAACCCGCTCCACCAGCGTCTGGTAGTGTCCGGCTGCCTTGGTGTATTGTCCATTCACCATCGCCAGCCGACCGGCCAGTTCAAGCATCGCCGTGGTGCCCCCGTCATCAGAGATATTCTTGTCGAGATACTCCGCGGCCGCCACGGTTCGCCCGTCAGCCGCCAAGACCTCGGCGGCCGCAATGACCGGCGCAACGTCCTGCTCATCCAGTTCGTGCGCGCGGCGGTAACATCCGAGGGCCCGATCCCTCTGTCCGTTTCTTTCCAGGGCTACCCCCAGCAGATATTGTGCCTCGGCGGACTCGCCGACCAATCGGCAGGCTTCGCCCAGTTCCGTGATAGCAGCGCGAAAGTTGCCCAGTTCGATCCACACCCGCCCCAGCACCATGCGTGCATCGGCGAATCGGGGGTCCATATCCACCGCCTCCTGGACCGCCTTGCGGGCCGCCTCCACTTGCCCCACCTCCAAGCGGCGGGCCGCCAGGTTGGACAGCGCCCGGGCACGCGTGCGATACCACCGGCCGTACGAATCCTCCCTGGCCTCGCCGATGGTGGTCTGATTACATCCAGCCAGGCAGGCAGCAGCCACGGTCAGCACAATCCATCGCTTCATAGTCCCGCTCCATTCCTGCCGCTCGGACCGGCCAAGCGTGCCGTGCCGCGGGCGGCTCATTTGTTAGACAGCGCCTCGGTCCCTTTGCGAATCCCGAAGGTCTTTCTAACGTCCTGGGGCAGCGTCTCGAGTATTATCGGCCTATCAACCGGAATTACGGCCCGTGGGTCCTTGCCCAACTCCTGCATCATCATCTTCTGGACAAGGAACCTGATGCTGGAGTGCCGCGCCTCGTCGGACCAGTAGGCCTTTTCAGTCAGTTGTTCCTTCAGTTCGATGGCCTCGATCATCTGGGGGTCCACCGCCAGCGCCGCTGCGGTCTCACAGCGGGCCAGCAGCGTCCTTCCGCCCTTCATGTGCCACCGCGCCATAGCCATGTGCCACCGGCTGATCCGGCTGGCCGACCACCACTTCAGGCCCTTGCGGGCGCCAGTACGATATCTCTCCACATCATCCTTCATTCGCTCCCCGACCGCCTCGGCGGCGTCCTGCTCGACAATGTACGGGGTAATCAAAATGATTACCTCCTCCCGATCTGTCGAATCGTTGGTTCTACGAAACAGCGTCCCCAGCAGCGGCACATTACCCACCACAGGTATCTGCGAGCGGGCGTTCTGGGTGCTCTCGCGGAACAGCCCGCCCATAACCACCGTGTGACCGTCACGCACCAACACGTTCGTGGTTACCTCGGTGGTCGTCTCGCTGGGCAGGCCCCCCACTACGTTGCCGCTGGAGTCCTCCGGGTGCACCTCAAGGCGAATGTGCCCGTCGCGGGCGATGAAGGGACGCACGATCAGCCGCGTACCAGTCTCCAGAAACTCCACCGTCTGGGTCGCGGTGGTCTCCGTGACGGTCGTGGTGAGGTAGCCGTCACGGTTGCCGATCATCACCTCGCCCTTCTGCTTGTTAATCACAAGGAGTTTGGGATTGGCAAGCACCTTCACGTCGGTGATGGTTTCCAACGCTTGGATAAACAAAGCGATCCTATCGGTCAAGAGGCCGAACGTGAACCCGCCGGGGACGGCGGCAAAGTCGGTTCGGGCGGTGGTGGCGTGATGCAGAGGGGCCGGC
>JASLZV010000272.1 GCA_030754715.1 Phycisphaerae bacterium | reverse complement strand
GGATCGACCTAAGTACCGGAAACGAGGTCGCGCCGGAAGTCACCGACGCAGTACCCGGTCAATACTTCGCTTTCACCAGTAGAGAGTTGGGATTTCCTGCTCAAGTGACATGCACAACAGTCCCCGTATTGTGTTATATCCCTGCAACTCCAGCCACCCTGGTGCAGGTCTGGCAAGACGGCCAGTCCACCAGTTACTACGGCGGCGCGGCAGGTGCAGCAGGTGCAGCGGGAGCCAAAGGGCTTGGCGGTGCTGGTGGAACAGGTGGGACTGGAGAAACGGGCACTACCGGCGGCGAGGGATCTGTCTTCCTCGTCACCGATTCCGATGATGTCCCTGCTGGGATGATGGTCGGTACCTACAAGACAACCATTGTGAACGCGTGAGGAAACTCAACTCGGACGGAACTCCTTACGTCCCCGCCGAATACACGGGGAAGATGCACGACCCGTCCGACCCCGGTGGTGATCGTCTGGGAATGCTTAACACTGGGGTGGCTTCTGACGACCCGTGTGTCGAATGTGGTTGTTCGACGGCATTCATGAAGGGAAAGTACCCCGGCAGGGTGGCTGTAGATGACGGCGGTGGGGTTGACTTCAACATCAAGTGGATGTGTAAAGAATGTGCGACATAAATAACAGTTAGACCTTTACTCATTTAGTTCGTTTGGTATTATCTCTGTAAGGCATATGACCTTATGGAGATATTGTGGACAAGTCTGTCTGCCCACACTGCGGTCACGATCTTGGTGATTCCCCAGTCGAAGCCGTTAAGTCGGCGGGCAATCTAATTGAAAAAATCAAGGACAACATTGCATATGTCCTTGGCCTACCTGCTGCCGTATCCGGAGCCTTTGGATTCCTTTGGCAATCTTCCGGAGAAGAAGCAACGCTCAACTACAAAGTTGAGCAGTTGGAACTGGCCGTAGCAGACCTGAAAGCCGAGAACGACCTGCTGGGGGGCGGCACAAAAAACTTTTCTATTGACATGAGTGGAGCACCGGGGGGATCCGCGACCGTCATTATTGTTGCCGCCATATTAGTTGTAGTTATCGGCCTTCTCTTCTGGTACCAGAGTAAACGCAAACGGCGGTAGAGCCGTGAAACGGTTCCTTGCCGCCCTGTTGGCAGGTGCTCTGGTTCTTGCAGGCTGCGCCAGCGACCCCCTTCCCCCGACAGGCACGCTGTTCCCTCCCACAACGACCCTCCCTCCTCCCACGACTACCAATGTAGTTACAACGCCGACCGATGTAGTCACAACAACTACGTCGACCATTGCCCCTGTTGTTCTCGAAGAGGTCCCTCTGGCGGACTACGCCATTCCCAATTACCTCATTCGGGACGACTCGTTCTCGTTTGAGAACTTCGGTGGAGGTGAGGCGCCAGCCGACCTGACAGTCAACATGGCACGCCGTCTATATGGCGACAACCAAGTCTGTTCAGATGTAACGGACAATCAATGCACCCCATACCCGGTGATCTTGCAGTTGATGTCGCAGGCCAACCGCTCGATGCGTGGCGGCCTGTGCGAGGGCCTAGCCGTTCTCAGCCTACGCCTCGCTGGTGACCTCACGGCCCTGGCTGCTTTCCAGAACACAAAGACGGTCGCCGAACTCATCAAGGAAGACCCCGCCCTCCTCTCAGAAATCGCCTACTGGTATGTAACCCAGTTCGCCATGGAAGTACAGGAAGAGGCGTCCTCCTACCTCGCCATGTCCCCCAAGGACTTGGCTGAGGTGCTTCTCTATGACTTCGCCGAGGCCGAAAAGGGCAACCCCTACACCGGTTTCACAATCGGCATCTACAGCGACCAGGGAGGCCACGCGGTCACCCCTTACCGGGTTGAGGAGATGGCCGGCGGATACAGGATTTATATCTACGACTCCAACTGGCCCACCGAAGAGCGTTGGATAGACGTGTCTAGTGACGGCCAATGGATGTATGCCCTCGCCGCAACCAACCCCACGGAGCAGTCTGAAGCCTGGTCCGGTGGAACGGGAACCATGGAACTTACTCCCATGCGCTCTCGCTCGGGACCGTTCACCTGTAGTTTCTGTCCCCAGGAGGAAGGGGAAAAGTCCGGCACGATGGTGACTGTTGCTGCTTCCGGCAGCAAGCAAATGGCATTGAGGATCGTGACGGATACCGGTCAAAGGCTTGGCTATTACGACGGCAAGTTTGTCAACGAAATACCCGGTGCTACCTATCGTTATTTGATCTCAGGCCCCAGCACCGCCGACCCTGTGCTGGTATTCCTCCCGCCCGAAGTGGAAACATTCAGTGCGGACGTAGAAGAAATAGAAGTTCCCACCCCAGCGGAGCCGCAGTCGACCGTCTCTTCTACCGTTCCGCTGGAGCAGGAACAAGAAGAACCTAGCACACAGAAGTTTTCTCTCCTCCTCTTAAATGAGGAGAAGTCGGTTCAGATCGAAGCGGTGATTGTCGAAGAGCCGGAGGAACCTGCAGAAATAGAGGACGGGGAAGCCGAACAGGTGTTCGAGGAAGAGCAGTCCCTCATCTCTTTCTCTGAAGAGGCTGTAGAAATCGCAGAAATTGAAGAGGCCACCGTTGCTATTGCGGTCGATGCTCTTGAGGTTGAGATCGAGTTGGAGGCTGGACAGCAAATCGAGGTGGCCTTCGCACCCGACCCGGAGCCGGAACCTGAGCAGCCTGGTGTCACGATTCCTGAGCCGGAGCCAATCAGAGACTTCCTGGACATCGCCATTCAGAACGACGAAGGTGAGGTGCTGGCCGAGGTGGAGGTCGACATGACCGCTTACCGGGTTGTCGAACAGGTGTTCGAAGAGCCGACCGTTACTATTCCGGGCCGGCCGGACGAGCCGGCTGCCACTGTGCCCCCCGCTCCGGAACCAGTAGTCGTTCCTGTTGTTATCGAACTGGTGTTCGATGAGGAAGTCGGAGAAATCACCCGTGAAGAGGTGGAAGTAGAGGCGTGGGTGGCCTCAGACGCTGAGTATTTCCAGGCCATCGCCGAAGATCGAGTGGAAGAAGTGCTTGGTGCGTCATACGTCGAAGAACTGGAAGAAATTGACGACTGGGAAATTCCGGAACTATTAGAGGAGAGCCAGTTTGATTTAAGCGAAGTTATTCTCAGCGTGGATGATGAGTATTGGGAAGACGAGCAATGGGACGAGGTTGATTACGACGAGGAGTATTTTGAGGAGCAAGAGCAAGAGACCGAGGAGTTCTTTGCCGAAGCGGTAGATGTTGAGGAGATTCTTGAAGAAGTTGAGACCTTCATGGA
>JASLZV010000271.1 GCA_030754715.1 Phycisphaerae bacterium | reverse complement strand
GTACTCCAGTGTCGCCGGTGCCACCCAGGCCACCAAGGACAGCACCTACATTTACGGCCCTTATGTCCGCAAGATACCCTCGCTGCCCGTGGGCGCCAAGAAGAACCAGACCGGAATTGCTGCGGCCACTGGTGACACTATCGGCTGGATTTACACCGCGGCCTCCGGCACGATCAAGTCCAACACCACCGACAGCGAAAAGGATGTCAGCAATACGGCCTGGAACACGTATTGATCGATCGGTTGGTATCGTAACGCCGGACAGACCAATTAATTTGCTGATGGCTTCTCACTCTTGCCAGGAGAGCCGTAGGGCTGCTCGGCACCGCGTTTACCGCAGTGCGTTGCCGAGCGGCCTGTTTCGTTTCCAGGCGCGGGCCTATTGAGGGCGCGGTCTGACCAGCAGCGGGTAGCGAGACGGGGCAGGCCGGAACCGATCGCGCCGGGTTGGCGAAAGAAGGCTTGGACCATGGACAGGGACGGACCGGTCGCGACGAATAGGCGGCCATGGGGATTCACCCTCTTGGAGATTTGCATTGTCCTGGCCATTATGGCGATTGTAGCTGCCATCGCCGCCCCACGGTACGGCAACGCCGTGGCCCGCTACCAGGCGGAAGTAGCCGCCCGGAGAATCGTGGCGGATCTGTCCTTTGCCCGCGATCGCGCCCGGGCCTCCGGCGCCAATCAGGTTGTCATCTTCAGCCCGGACATGAACGAGTACCAGATTCCCGGGGTGGTGGACCTGAAGGACTCTTCGCCGAACTACACAGTCCGCCTGTCAGGCGATCCGTACAACGCGCAACTTGTCTCGGCAGATTTCGAGGGCAGCAACTCCGTTATCTTCAACGGGTACGATGTTCCCAGTAGTGGAGGGGCGGTTGTTGTGAAAACTCCCCTGCTTTACAAGACGGTAGTGATTGACCAGGACACCGGAAGGGCCAAGGTGCAATGAGTGGACTTGGGCGAATTCCATCCCCGGCTCGGCCGGGGACGCTGCCTACTCGCTGAGCGTCAATCTGACGCCGCCGGCGCGGAAGTACCGGCACGGATGTCGAGTGCGGTCAGGCCTGCTCAATCATCCTCGGCCATATTCCGCCTGGTGGACTGACCCACGGATTCTCGGGATCAGGAACCGCCAGCAGCAGGATTACCGCCTTGCGTTTCCCCTGACAAATGGATTGGTCTTTCGTCCCGGTGGGGCTCAAGCGGCTGTAAAGACCCGCGGACCGCTCACATTCCTACCGTGACCCGCCGGCCGTATATTTCCAACTCCACCGCGGAGTTGGTGATTTTGACCACCCTTGCCTGGCCGACCCTTTCCCCGATCTGCAAGAGGCATCCGTTTATGATGGCTGTCGAACCTTTCGGGCCGGACATGATGCCGCTGACCTTGAATTGCGACATGTCGATAATGGGCTGCGGGGCGGGCGGCTTTTGTAGCGAGATTAGCTTCGCTGTGCTGGTCGGTGTTCCTGGTGACCGGATTGGTTCGGCTGCCTTCACCCCGGCTCGGAAGGTGCTTGCGACCGTTGCGGATGCTGCCGGTCTGCTCAAGGCCGTCGGCAGTATCGCTACCGTGTCGCCCCGTTGCAGGGCCGCGGATACCGGGTCCTGTCTGTCCGTTCCCTCTTGAACTTGCTTTGCCAGTGCGGCTTTACCTTGAGCCTTGGTATCTAAGTGCATTGCCGCCAGGGCCTGTTTCGGCGACGCCCCGCCCGCATCGGTTTTCCACAGGTGGTAGCCCGCCAGTCCGGCGGCGGCCAGCAGCAGTAGAATCACCGGCGCAAGGCCCGGAAACGCCTGGCGCCGGCCACTGGTGACCGAGACGCTCGGCAGGGCGGCTGCATCACCAGCGGCGGAGAGTTTTTGGAGCTTTTCCGCCTCGGCGCGTTTGAGGGCTTCGTTGATGAGGCTCATCAGCCGGTCTCCTTCAGTTCCGCAGCGGCGATTCGGGCCAGGCGGCGGTCGATCTGCCCTGTCTGGTGGACATATCCGGCCAGCAGTGCCTTGTCGCCTATGGCGTTTATCAACCTGGGTGTCCCGCCGCTGTAGCGGTAGATTTCCCGGACGGCGCCAGGATCAAACCGTACAGCGGACTTGCCGTTGTTTCCACCAGCCACTTCCAGGCGGTGACGGATGTACGCCTCGGTGTCTTGCTGGTCCATCGTGTTGAGGTGGTAACGGACTGTGATGCGCTGGGCAAGTTGACGCAACGCGGGTTTCGCGAGTTTCCGACGGAGTTCGGGCTGGCCCAGAAGGCATATTTGAAGAAGTTTCTGGCTCTCGGTTTCCAGATTGCTCAGCAGGCGAACCTGCTCCAGGCTCGCGACGGACATGTCCTGTGCTTCGTCGATGATCAAAATGGCGTCGTGTCCGGCGGAGTTGATCCGCAGCAGAAAGTTGTTCAAGAGCGTGAGGTAACCGAGACGATCGCGACATTTACCTTCGATGCGAAATTCGTCCAGGATGGCGCGCAGAAGTTGCCCCTGGGTCAGAACGGGGTTCAGTATCAAGGCGGTGTGATGGTTTTCGCCCAGTTCACGCAGCAGGGTCCGGCATAGCGTTGTCTTGCCCGTGCCGACTTCGCCCGTCAGGCAGATGAACCCCTTGCGCTGACGAATGCCGTAAAGAAGGTGGTTGAGCGCCTCCTGGTGTTGGGCCGTCCGGTAAAAAAATCGCGGGTCCGGAGTGATGTTGAAAGGCTCTTCCTGAAAACGAAAGTACTCTTTATACATGGCACGCGACCTCTGTCGGAGGCGGCCCCCTGTGCGTTGGAATTCCGCACGCCCCCCCCCCGGGGCCCTCAATGAGTTCTTCGGTACACTGTACGATTTGGCTTGACCGGAAAACTCGGCGCCCGTTCGCTTGTTCCCGGCGGCTGATTCCGGTACTGTTATTATCCCGCAGCCCGACCCGGTGGAGCGGGTAAGTACAGTCCGCGTGGAAATATCGGCTTATGGACTGCACGTCCGTTTCCCTTTGTTGAGGTGAACCGTCATGGCCAAAGCAAGCGTCATTCATGAAGCGTTCGACAAGGGCAAGGGCATTCTCAGAATGGTCCCGAACTTTGTCCCCCGCAATTTCGCCCGGGCCGGAAGGCGTCTTCGTCTGCATCCCGACGATTATTACGCCTTTGGCACAGTGCGGGGATCCATCAAGGAGCGTTGGTTCTCTTCTGTTACTCCCGCCATGAACGGCCAGCTCGCCCCCGAAGACGAGGGCATGAGTTACGTGGCCACCGGCAATGATCCGAAAGACAAATTCCT
>JASLZV010000270.1 GCA_030754715.1 Phycisphaerae bacterium | reverse complement strand
GGGCGCGGATTCGTCTGGTGGCAGGGATCATCAAAGGCTTTTTGGGCCAACAGCCCAAGTTGCTGCTTTTTCACGCCCACGCTCGCCAGCGATTTTGGAATTCCGATGCGGCGATTCAGTTCGACGATTGCCTCTATGGCCTTGTCGGCCGCCTCAATATCGGCCATGCCAAAGGTGTTGATGCCAAAGCAGTGAGCAGCCCTGGCGTACTGGGCGGCTGAGGCCCCTTTATTGAATTCCATCACCGGCACAAGGCAAATGGCATTCGCCAGACCGTGCTGAACACCACATTCAGTCGACAGAGGATGTGCCAGCGAGTGGACCGCGCCCAGGTCCTTCTGAAAGGCCACTGCTCCCATTGCCGCCGCCAGTTGCATCCTGCCGCGTGCTTCCAGGTCGGCGCCGTCGGCATAGGCCCGCGGCAGGTAAAGGTACACGAACCGGATCGCCTCCAGGGCGATGGCGTCGCACATGGGGTGGAAGACGGGACAGACAAGTGATTCGATGGCGTGAGTCATCGCGTCCATGCCCGTCGCCGCCGTCAGATCCGGCGGAAGGCCCACGGTCAGTTCCGAGTCGAGCACGGCTAGCTCCGCCATGAGCGGCGAAGCCCCGAACATCGCCTTGCGCCCCAGGGCGCGGACGGTAATGACGGCGCTTCGGCCTACCTCGCTGCCGGTTCCCGCGGTGGTCGGAATGGCACAGAACGGCGTCAGCCGCGCCGGCAGGTCGTCAAGCGATATCTCCGTCAGGGCCAGGCCGGGAAAGGCGACTTTCAGGCGCATGGCCTTGGCCGCATCCAGCGCGCTGCCGCCGCCCAGCCCCACCACGCCGTCGCATTTACCCCCATCATAGGCGGACCATGCATCTTCAACGTTTCGGTCGGAGGGGTTTGGATGGACGCCGCTAAACCGCACGTGGGCCCCGGGCCAGAGACGATCCATCTGTTCGGCAATCAGCCGAAACGCCTCCGTTTCCAGCAGGTCCGAATCCGTGACCAGCAGCGGCCGGGCCACGTTGCACTTCTGTGCAAATTCCTCCAGTGTCGAACGCGCACCGGCACCAAAGCGTATCTCGGTGGGAAACCTGAACGTTGATATCTCGGCCATGGGCAACTTCCGGAAGGAGCTAGGTAATCGTGAGCAGGATATGATACTCGCCCCGCCGCGAGAATCAAACTCCCCTCCGGCCACACAACAGCATTTCCCGGCTGCCCTTCAAGCCACATCCGTCCGGGGTCCTCCTGTAACGTCAGCCGCCGTCAACCCAGTAAGATTGGCCCCCTTTGTGTTTATCGCAACGGCGCCACTAGAGGCGCGTGCGGTCGACCGACCGCTTGTCACTGACCACTTTGCCACTGTGGTACACACCGCGTATGCAGCGGTCTCGCCAGGCGGCCGAGGCATCGTAGAACTTTCTGGCGGTATCGACGGTGTTGATCAACACACCGGTTACGTTGTTACGGAGGCGGCCAATGATTTGTCCTTCCGGGGCGACGAAGAAACTCGGCCAGGGAGACTCCCGGGACGAGGTATTGCTTGCGCTGATCCAAACGTAGTTGTTGGCCGCGTACGCTTGCATCGTACCGGGCACAACACTTTCATACATCTGCTTCGAACGACGTATCTTGGCCTTGGTTACGTGACCCATGTGATACGAGTGAAACATCAACCGAACGCCTCGTTTCTTGTACTGGCGATACAGTTCGTCGTAACGCAAGTCGTGACAGATCAGCGCACCGCATCGCACACCTTTAATGGTAAACACGCAAAAGTGGTCCCCTGGACTGTAATACTTGAGATCATCGGTTTTGCCGCTGCGCCGGCCGCAGCAGAAGCACTTGTCGTATCGGTCCACGATTCGGCCACGGCTGTTGATGATGTAAAGGCTGTTGTGCGGTTTGTGGCGCCCGGTCAGACGATGATTCGATCCGAGGATCACCCAAAGCCGAAGCCTCGCAGCTAAGTCCATGATCTGCCTGGTGCTTTCGAGCAGCAGGTCCCAGTCGTAGCCGTCGAACGACTTCAGTTCGCTGCCAGCGTAACCCGCCAGGCACGTCTCGGAAAAGTGCGCCACGTCGGCCCCGCGCGCACCGGCCGTCTTCATCTGGCGCAAAACGTGGCGAAGGTTGCGGCTGATATCCTTGTCGGTGGGAAACTGACAAGTGGCAACGATAAGTTTCATCACGCGTCTCCATGAACGGCCGCTGACGCTTCACCGGGCCCATAACAATCCGAATCTCAAACAGGACGTAATTCTTACCACTTTTTCTCGCGTCAATAAAGTCCCTTGCGTCCTTCCTGAAGACTGAGGCCCCACAAGCCAAATGGTGGCGGCCCGTGCGGCAGATAATACTGGACAGGCGACAGGGATGCATGTTATCGGGTTATCGGGAAGAATCCCGAAGCAGGCGTATCGCTGTGGATTCCCAAGGGCGAGTAAAAGCCCTTGAAGCCCACCGCAGCCGATATCTCCAGCGGAATCAAGCCCCGAAACAGCAAAATGCCGTTGGGGGGCGAACACGATTGGCCTGGAAGTGATTTAGTTACAAGGAGTTGTAAAATGGAAGCCAGAGTGCAGGAGTTAATGGGCAAGTATGAGTTGGCCGTCGCCTTCGCCAAAGAGTTTATCGCTGAACTCGGCGAGGCCCGGACCATAGAGATTCTCGGCCGGGCGTTCGAAAAGATCCAGATCAAGGCCGGCAAGGACCTGGCCACAAAGTTGGGAAGCAACAGTATCCAAGCCATGGCCGAACATTCTCGCAAGACGGCGTCCGAGAAGGACAATTGCGACGTGCTCGAAGTCACCGACCGGCACGTCAAATTGAAGATTACCGGCTGCCCGGCGCATGAAGCCTTCAAGCGACTCGGCGCACCGGAGATCTGCAAGGCCTACTGCGACAGCGACCAGGTTTTCATCAAGGCGTTCAACCAGAAAATGAAAATGATCCGCACCAAGACCATTGCCGGGGGTGACGATTACTGCGATCACATCTGGGCGATGGCAGACTGATCGTACGGCGTGAGTCGCCCTCTGAGGAGGGTAGAAGGCGCAGGCACATAACCGGAAGGAGCAGGGCATTGGTGATCCGGACCTCAACTGCACTGGCGGGCTATATTCCGGCTTTTGCCGACCCTGACCAGCCGTTTCTCTGGTGCTATTCCTCTGGGCCCGACGCCCTGGGCCAATGTGAAACCTTTACCCGCGGAGCATTCTGGTCGCTGGCGTGCAGGGCGGCCAGCGTAATTCGCCGCCATGGCCTCAGCAAGGG
>JASLZV010000026.1 GCA_030754715.1 Phycisphaerae bacterium | reverse complement strand
ATGAAGACTGGAACCTGGTGTTGAAGGTCAACCTCACCAGCGCGTTTATAGGCATCCGCGCCGTGGCAAAGTACATGGTCCGCCAGAGGTCCGGTTCGATCGTTAACATGGCCAGTTACTCGGGGATCGAAGGCAACCGCGGGCAGGCCAACTATTCGGCCAGCAAGGCCGGCATGATCGGGTTGACCAAGACGACGGCCAAGGAACTAGCCGGTAAAAACGTCCGGTGCAACGCGGTGGCGCCGGGCTTCATCGAGACAGAGATGACCGATGTCCTGCCCCAGCAGGCCAAGGATATGGCCCTGGCGCAGATTCCGCTGAAGAAACTTGGCCAACCGGCCGATGTCGCCAGGGCCGTTGCGTTCCTGGCCGGCGATGAGTCGGCCTATATTACCGGACAGGTGCTGAGCGTTGATGGCGGAATGCATACGTAGATAATGGGGCTTGCAGCCGAAGGAATCGCTTGCAAGGTCCAAGGGGCCGCGATATAGTACCGCGTCACATTGGCAAAAGACGCGCGATGTGGTAGTGTCCGAAATATATATTAGGAGGTCACAACAGTGGCAGACGACATTGAAGCCAAGGTCATCGAGATTGTCGCCGAGCAGATGGGCAGGGATCAGAGCGAACTCACCCGTGAGACCTCGTTCGTCAATGACCTGAATGCCGACAGCTTGGACACAGTGGAACTGGTTATGGAGTTCGAAGACCAGTTCGAGCTGAGCATTCCAGACGAAGACGCCGAAAAAATTCAGACCGTCGGACAGGCGATCGACTACATTACCGAAAACGGCAGCAAGGCCTGACTACCGGTGAAGGAGCAACCCCGCATGGCTGAGCGCCGTGTTGTATTGACGGGGCTGGGCACGGTGAATCCTTTGACGCGTTCGGTGGCGGGATTCTGGGATTCGCTGCTTGCCTGCAAGACCGGCATCAGTCGGATCGAGCGCTTCGACCCCACACCGTATACCTCGCAGATCGGGGGAGAAGTTAAAAAGTGGGATAGGGTCGTCTCCGATCTTGTGGCCTCGAAAGAGTCGAAGCGCATGGATCGATACGCCCAGTTCGCCGTGCAGGCGGCCACCGAGGCCGTGGCGGACAGCGGGCTGGATTTCGACAGGGAGGACGTCAACCGCTGTGCGGTAATCGTCGGTACCGGCATCGGAGGGCTGCAAGAGCTTGAGACCCAGCACTGCCGTATGTTGTCGAAGGGGCCCTCGCGGGTCAGCCCTTTCACCGTGCCGAAACTCATGGGCAACGCCGCCAGCGGGCACATCGCCATCCTCTGGGGCCTGCACGGGGTAAATTTTGCGGTGGTCACCGCGTGCGCCTCGGCCTCCAACGCCATCGGCGAAGCCTACAAGGTCATGATCCGTGACGAGGCCGACATCGCCATCACCGGCGGCTCCGAAGCCGCCCTGACCACGATCGGCCTGGCCAGTTTCTGTTCGCTGAAGGCCCTGTCCACGCGGAACGACGAGCCCCAGCGCGCCTCCAGGCCCTTCGACAAGGACCGCGACGGCTTCTTGCTGTCTGAAGGGGCCGGCATCATCGTACTGGAGGAACTCCAACACGCCAAGGCGCGCGGTGCGGAGATCTACGCCGAACTGGTTGGCTACGGCGCCAGCTGCGACGGCTACCACATCACCGCTCCGGACCCAGAAGGCAACGGCGCCATCCTGGCTATGAGGCGCTGCATTGAGGACGCCCGTGCCGACATAAGCGATGTTGACTACATCAACGCCCATGGCACCAGCACGCAACTGGGTGACATAGCCGAAGTCCGGGCCGTCAAACGCCTCTTCGGCCATTACGCCACGGGTGATCTGCTGGTCTCCTCCACTAAGAGCGCCACGGGCCACCTGCTGGGCGCATCGGGCGGAGTCGAAGTGATTGTCTCCGTTCTGGTCATCCGCAACGGCGTAATCCCCCCGACACTGAACCTGGAGAATCCGGACGACGAGTGTGACCTGGACTTTTGTGCGCTGCAGCCGCGCGAAACAACCGTCAACACCGTCATGTCAAACAGTTTCGGCTTTGGCGGCCACAATGCCTGCCTGATGATACGGAAGTTTGAGGGGTAAACCGTACCGAACGGTTCTGCAATGCGCGGCGGCCCTAAAGGACCGCCGTTTCTTTCTCGAACCGGCCGTCGGGGCAGTACTCACCGGTATGTGTCACGCCCTTGAATCATTCGCTCATCGAGGCGTTTCCTTGACTAGGCGTCTTGCGGCAGCGAGGGCCTCGCGCCGCGAGGCAAATTCCTCGTTAAGTTGGGCGTCGTAGAGCTTTCGCACAATCAAACCGAGTTTGCGGCCTTCGGATAGGCCCAGTTTCTTCAGGTCCTCACCGGTGACCAGCGGAACCGGTGCGATCCTGTCTTTGGGAATCGACCGAACTCGGCGGGCGATGCGGCGCCCCTGGGTATCGCCGTGGGCCGCGCAGCGTTCCTCCAGGCGCCACAGAACCCGCAGCCGGGCAAAATGGTCGCTGACCAACATGCGTTTGAAATCGCACAGGGGCCACTGGGCCGCGACATTCCAGTCGCTGCGATGTCCAGCCAGCCATTGTAGGGTCTCTTTCAGGGAATTCGATCCACCCCAGCGGCGGACGATCTGCGAAATGGTCCGGGGGGGCAGGTCTCCCAGCAGTGCGGCCAGCGCAAGGATCAGGTCGTGGCCTTTGGCACAAACCACTGCCGCCACGCGCCCCCGCGCCCGGTCCCACAGATTCTCGGCCGGGTGGGAAAACAGTTCTCCCAACACCGCCTGCGCCAGGCCCAGATCGGCGAGCATGTCCAGCGCCTTGGCCGCGGAGTCCAGAACGAGCATCTTCGACAACTCGTCGTAAATCCTCTCACCGCTGATGGAGGCTATCTTCTCGGCGTGCTTTCGGATGGCGGCGGCTATCTTACGATCCAGCGAAAATCCCAGCCGCACGGCGAACCGGACGGCCCTGATCATACGGAGATAGTCCTCGGCTAATCTTCGATCAGCCGGCCCGATCGTTCGCACGACGCGGCGGCGCAGGTCTTCCCGCCCGCCGACGTAGTCGATCACTGTCCCGGCGATGGGGTCGTAGAACATACCGTTGATGGTGAAGTCGCGGCGACGGGCGTCTTGGCGCTGCGTGGCGAATTCCACGCCATCGGGCCGGCGCCCGTCGGTGTAACTCAGGTCGCTGCGGAACGTCGTTACCTCCACCATGCGATTGTGGTGGATTACCATCGCCACGCCAAACTTGGCCCCGATCAAAAGCACCCGGTGAAACAGTGCCTTGACCTCTTGCGGCGAAGCGTTGGTGGCTACGTCGTAGTCCGTGCATCGCAGCCCAAGCAGCATGTCGCGCACACAGCCGCCGGCCAGCAGTGCTTGATAGCCGGCTCGGCGAAGACGCTTTACAACCCAAAGCGCAGTTGATTTAGTGGCCGGGTTCGCCATGTTGAAAATTCTATAGGATTGTGGAGAGTTTTGCGCTATGGGACATCCGGACTGTGGCCTGGGGTTCTCCAGGTATTACTGTAAAACCTTGGAGGCTCATGCCGCGGCCCCGGCCTTCAGGTAAGGTGGTATTTCGCCGCCGCTGCGGAGGCGATTGGCGGCCACCGCTTCAAGGATCAGCAACAGGATCACGACGACCACCAGCACGTTCCACCAGTTTTTCGGTTTGGCGTCGTCGGCCGCCGCGGCGCTTGCCTCGCTCGGCGTTTGTGCCACGTACACGCGCTTCAGGCCCCGGCGGGTCAGGATCTGCTTGAATTCATCCTCCTTGTAGCCGCGGAGGTCACACTCGCCGGGGTGAGGGTTCACCACGAACACGCCTTCCGTCGCAGTACCCGGCGTGCCCTCGCCGGCCAACCGCCACTGGTATATCCCCGCGCGCCAAGTGTCGGCGAAGGTGGCCTGACCGGCGGGATTAATCTCAACGGTTGTTACCTTTGGCTGCCCGGTTGCCTCCGCCGGCGAGATGACCTGAACCTTCCCGCCCGGGCCCTTCAGGCCCGCAGGGCGCACGGCAACCTGCCCCCCGGCTAGGTAACTGTCCATCTCGGTGGTGCTCTGGGGGGCCAGCAGGCATGCCCGGATCACCATGGAGACCACAATGCCGGCGCCGCTGCCCAGAAAGTTGGACCACTGCCCCGATGCGGTGGTGGCGCACAGCGTGATCCGCCCCTTGCCTACGTGCTTGGTCAGCATTAGCGGGTCGCCGCCGACCAACCGCATCAACACCGTCGAACCGCGCCCGGTCCGGTCCAGGCGGAAGTATCGCTGCACCAGAGGCGCAAGGTAATTCACCTGTTCCCTGAACAGGCCCTTGAGGTACGGGTCAGCTGTGTCAACGTTGTCCACGGCTACGGCATCGGCCTCCGGGCCGACCTGTCCGACCGCCGCCAGCAACTTGCCCGGAAGCACGTCGGGGGAGAAAGTTTTGTTGTAGGCCTCGGCTTGAACGTCCGGGCCCAGAAACAGGAAGGCTGTACCGCCGGCCGAGACGAACCGCCCGATGGCGTCGGCCTGGGTCTGCGTGAAGGTGGGCACGTTGGAGAAGAAGGCGGCGTCCACGCCGGCCAGATCTTGAGGCCGGAACGCGTCCGCCTCGACCAGGCGCGGCGTGATGGACCACGGTTTTGAGTCCTGTCCGCCCCACGGGTCCAGCGCAATTCGCAGAAGGGTCCCAGGGTCCACCTCCGGTGAGGTCCCCGCGCTGGCCCTCCCACGAACAATCAGCGCCTTGACGCGGCCGCTGATGGTTATGGAAAACCGCCGCACGTCGTCCGTGGCCAGGTCGTCGCCGTTGGCCAGATACACTTCGCCGGTCTGTACGCCCGCCTTGGGGCCTGTGGGAATGCGGAATCGCACGGTGGCGACGCTGCCCGCGGCACCTGCGGCGGTAAGCAGGATATCGCGCTGCGCCGCCGCTTGGCGCCCCTCAACGCGCAGGCCCATTTTCACACGCCGGTCGCCTGGACAGGAGTTGACCACCGTGGCCGTTACCTCCAGCACGGAGTTGACGATTCGTCGCCCGGAAACTTCCACGTCGGAGATACCCACGTTTTCGCCGGCCGCTCGGGCCGTGTTGACGATCATCAGGTGGACCTCGCTGGCACTGGCAAGGCACTCGGCCCGCGCGAGTTCCTCGAAACTTGCTCGCTGCATGTCGGAAAAGACGTAAATCGACTTTTGCGGGATGGACGTTTCTTCCTGGAGGATTCGGATGGCCTCGGCAACCTGCTGGGCAAGCGGTGCCCGCCCGGCGCTGATGGTGGTCTGCTCGATGGCCTTTTGAAGGGCGGTCAGGTCGCCGGTCAACTCGCGGCTGACCAGGCCACCGTTTGTCGTGACCAGACCCGCCAGGGCGGGGGGATTGTCGCTGCCCAGCAGCGCCGAGGCGTAGGTCCGGGCCCGTGTGAAGCGGTTTGTGCCCCCCTCCTCTCCGGCGCCCATCGAGAAACTATTGTCCAGGACGATCACGGCGGCGTAGTCTTTCTGCCTCATCCAGCCGCCGACGGCCTCGGTAATCGGCTGGGCCACCCCCGCCGCCAGCACCGCCAGCAGCGCGCCGCGCAGGATCATCAACAGCCAGTGCCGTACGCGCCGGCGGCGCGCGGTCTTTTCCATGCTCAACTGCAGGAACCGCAGCGTTGGGAACGGAACCTCCCTGGCCCGCACGCTGGACATCAGATGCAGGACCAGCGGAATCCCCGCCGCCAGCAGGCCCGCCAGCAGCCACGGTGTGACAAATCCGAACGCCAGCGTCATCGCCTCAGCGCCTTTCGCTTGGCAAGATAATCCAGCAGCATCCGGTCGTACGACGTGCTGGTAGTGGTCAGGGAGTAGTCGATCTTCCGTTCGGAGCATTCCCTGCGATACCGCTCGATAAACGCGCCAATCTCGTCAAGGTAGGCCTGTTTGACGTACCGCGTGTCCACCTGCAATTTCTCGCGAGTCTCCATGTCCACAAACGACACGGTCTTTGAAAACGGAAACTCCAGTTCGGCTGCGTCCAGCACGTGAAATACGATGATCTGGTGCTTCTTGTACACAAAATGCTGCAGCGCGCGGAGAATCTCCAACTGGTCGTCGTACAGGTCGGAAATGACAATGATCAACCCACGCTTTGCGATCCGGTCAGCCAGGCTGTGGAACGTGCCAGCCACCGCGGTCCGGCGCCCGGGTTCGATCTGCTCCAGTGACGTGAAGATACGGTCCAGGTGGCCAGGTGTGGAGGCTGGAGGTATGTGGAACCGCACGTCCTGGTCGAAGGCGATTATCCCCACGGCATCATGCTGGCGACACATCAGGTACGCCAGGCAGGCCGACAGGAAACACCCGTAGGTGAATTTCGTCGACTCGCCGGTGTAGCGGTAATCCATCGAAGCGCTGACGTCCAGCAGAATATACACCCTCAGATTGGTCTCCTGCTCGTACTGTTTGATGTAGTAACGGTCGGATCGGGCCCAAGCCACCCAGTCTAGGTGGCGCAGGTCGTCGCCGGGTGTGTATTCGCGGTGCTCGGCGAACTCCACGGAAAAGCCGCGATGGGGGCTGCGGTGCAGGCCGGATATGAACCCCTCGACGGCTTGGCGGACCCGCAGGTTTAAGTTGGTCAGTTTTGCAAGCCGCTCCGGCTGAAAATACGTGTACGGAATCTTCGCCATCTATTTCTCTTCCACGTTCGGCTCCAGCAGCGTTACGACTGTTCCACCATACCGTTTGGTTCGCGTGGCAGCCAGTATGTCGATCCGCTGCGGCACAGCCAGGCTCGCGGGCGTCCGCAGCACCACCGTCCCGTCGCCGGCTAACTTGCCACCCAGCGGCCCAAAGAGTCTTTGTTCGATCACGCCCCATGTCCACCGCCGCGTTTCGGCATAGGGCGGATCGACAAAGGCCACGTCCACCGCGCCGTCCAGGTCCGTCAGCCAGCGCCTCAGGCGGGCCGGCACGTCGCCTTGCCATACCCCGCAGCAGTCCTGCACGTTCAGAGCCTGTATGTTCCGCCGCAGCCGCTTCAGCGCGGTGCGGTCGCGGTCGGCAAACCAGCACGCCCGCGCCCCGCGCGACAGGGCCTCCAGACCCATCGTGCCGGTGCCGCAATAGAGGTCCAATACCATCGCACCTGCTAGGTGGGGGCTGAGAATGTCAAACAGGGACTTCCTGGCCCGACCGGTGATCGGGCGGGTTTGTGTTCTGCCCGGAGGCGCCAGAAGATTGTGTCCCTTGAACCGCCCGGCGAGTATTCGCATGCAGCTGTCCTCTGCACAAGATATAACGTTTGTTGGAGACGGGAGTATCGCCGATAGTAAGGGAATTCCCGTCACGCTGCGGCCGGCGAATATTGTACTCGATTTCCCTAGGGAGGTGTTTGGCCCCCAAAGGTTCCCAAACAAAAGCCGCGGCGATTGCCTGGCTGCGGTAGGATGCCGGCTGGGCCTTCGGCGTTGAATTGGAGGCAAGGCCGTATACAATAACCCCGGCGGGCCAATTGGTGTGATGGCCCTGCAAGGTCCGCCAGGTCATTATGCGAACATTCTGGGCAACATGTATTGTGGCGGCTCTGGGCGCCTGCGGGTGTGTGCAGCACACCAGGCCTATCGTCCCGCCGAAAAAACTCACTGCGGCCGAGCGGAACTTCCAGGCCGTTTGGGAGGCCAGCAAGGACGTCCTGCGCGGCTATCAGTTTACCATCAATCGCCAGGACCGCCGGGCGGGGGTCATTGTCACCGAACAGGTGGCCGGGAGGCATTTTTTCGAGTTCTGGCGGCGGGACGCGGTAGGCCCGCGGGAGACCGCAGAAAGCGCGATCCAGCCGACGTATCTCATGGTGACCGTTCGTATTCGCTCGACCGGCCCGTCAACATATGAGCCCGCGGTTGCTGTTGCCGCCGAGCGCCCCCGCTCGGTAGGCGACAATGTCACCAGCACCGGTGAGGCCTACGAAGCACTGGTCCTCCCGAGGCACAGGATCAGTAGCGACCTGGAGGAGGACCCTGACGCCACAGACCTACCTGGGAAACTTGGCACGGATGTTCCCGGTGGCCGAGGCCTGGCTCTTCGCATTGCCAAGGAGATCCGCGCTGAGGCCGCCAGAAAACTTGCCGGTAGATCGTCATTCGGGCGAAAGATCCTGGAGCTTCTGGGCGGCTGAAGCGGATTGCTCCGGGCATTCCGTGTCGCGGGATAATCGCTAGGCGGTACGTCGGTTCATCAAAACAAAAAACTGATCCCCAGCGCGATCAGAACCGCTGCGCCAAGGAATTCTGCCGGTCTCCCCGCCATCTGCCCGATCTGGCGGCCCAGAACCACCCCCATCATCGCCATCAGTCCCGCAGCCACGCCGATCACGACGCTGGCCTGCCAGAGTTGTTCCCCTTTCAGCCCCAGCGAGCACCCCACCACCATGGCGTCGATGCTGGTGGCCAGCGACAGGGCGAGCAACGACCAGCCGCGCGTTGGATCGCTGGGCTCACGATAGGCGTTGGCGGACGACGGATGATATTTCCACGCTCCGTACAACATCTTCGCACCCATGGCCATTACCAGCGCGCTCGCCAGGTATGCCCCCACGCTCTCCAGCGGGACCGCGAGATGTCGTCCGGCCAGCCACCCGATCACCGGCATCAGAAACTGAAATAATCCCATGTGCCAGGCTAGACGAAACTTCTGCCGCGGACCGTGCCAGCGAACACCGATGCCCGTGCACACACTCATCGCGTCCAGGCCCAAGCCGACTGCCAAGGTCAGGGTTTCCAGCAGACCCATGCATTGCCTCCGCCGTTTCAGTGTACTGATGAGGCGTGAGAACTTCGAGTCGAAAGGCCCCGGCAGGCGGGGTCCGGAGAAATGCTCCGGAGTATCTTTGGTCAAGACGGCATAAGGTTATGCAATATTCGGCTTAGACCTGGTTGGAGTCGGTAAACTCCTGGAAGGCGACAAGAAGTTTCTTGGTCACCGGCCCGACCTTGCCGTTGCCGATGATTCTGTCGTCCACCTTGGTGACGGCGATGACCTCGGCAGCCGTTCCGGTGAGAAAACTTTCATCCGCAGCGTACAGGTCTTCGGGGCTGATGTCCCGCTCAGCCGTCTTGATGCCGAGTTTGTCGCCCAGACGCATGACCACCGCACGCGTGATGCCCGCCAGTATACCTGCCTTCAAGCCAGGCGTGACCGCCTGCCCGTCTTTGACGATGAAGATGTTTTCGCCGGTGCACTCTGCTACGTTGCCCTGCTCGT
Organism: Phycisphaerae bacterium; assembly: GCA_030754715.1. Taxonomy (GTDB): domain Bacteria; phylum Planctomycetota; class Phycisphaerae; order SM23-33; family SM23-33; genus JASLZV01. The sequence continues at coordinate 2,037 of JASLZV010000026.1, read as the reverse complement.
TGAGCATGATTGCCTCAGCCACCCCGGCTTCGACGGCCTCGATCTTCGCTCGGATGTTGTTGAGATAGTTCAGGCTCTTGACCTGCGGATCGAGCATCCTCGCCGGGCACCGGATTGTCTTGGCGATGATCATCGCCATGCCGTTTTCGTACATCTCCTGGGGGTACATTTCGATGTCAGAAGTGATGATGAACACGCTGGGGTCGGAGCACTTAAAGGGACTCAGGCCCAGCGTACCGAGGCCGCGGGTGACCACCAGGCGGATGTACCCATTGATGCGCCGGTTGGCTTCCAGTGTCTTGTGCATCGCTTCGGTCAGTTCCACCTTAGTGTAGGGGATGGCCAGTCGAATCCGCCTTGCCGATTCGAACAGGCGGTCCACGTGGGCCTGACACTGAAAAACCCTGCCGTTATAGACGCGGATGCCCTCAAACACCCCGTCACCATAGAGGGTTCCGTGGTCGAACACGCTCAGTTTGGCGCTGCCCTTGTCCACTAGTTTGCCGTCAAGCCAGACTTTCATCATCTGCTCCTATCGGACGCCCCGCCATCATAAGTGCCCCACGAGGTTTCGGCAATGCTGCTGTTGGCCCTGCGCCTGGCAAAGTCCCTGTACGCCGGGTTGCCTCGGCGTTGCGGCCTGTGGGCTTTGCCCGAACCTTGCAACACGGCGGTGAGTCTCTACAATCCACGTCATTACCCACCGCCAAGGGAGCACGCTAACGATGTCAGCCGGGTTCCGCCTGTTGGTTCTGGCCGATTCACACTACGATGCCGAGGGGAAACTACCGACCCCGGAGTTCCGCTATGATCTTGGCTGCGAACTGATCCGCCGTGCAATGGAGGACGCGAAGCGCCGCGGCGGATTCGACGCCATCGCGATGCTTGGGGACGTGCTAGCCGAAGGCGACAGCCCGCGATTTGAGGATGAACTGTCCGAAATCGCCAACCAGATTGACGCCGCCGCCGGCGAGGTGCCCCTGATGGTGGCCCCGGGCAATCATGACAGGTTAGCAGACGAGTTGCTGGCCGCCTTCGGGACGCGAGCCGGAGTGCACGAAATCGGCGGATACCGCTTCGTCGTGTTTGCCGACTCTTATGGCGCCGAAGGGCGCTACTGCACCCGCAGTTGCGGCGACTTGGCCCTGCTCCGCGAACTGGGCGGACAGAGCGGCGGGCCGATTGTTACCCTCCAGCACAACCCTATCAGTCCCGAGGTCGATTGCAGCGAATACCCATACATGCACACCAACCGCTGCCAGATCATGGCCGACTACAGCCGCGCGGGCGTGATGCTGTCGCTCAGTGGCCACTATCATCCCGGCCAACCGCTCAACGTCGCCGGTGGCGTGCGGTATTTTACGATGCCAATCCTCTGCGAGGCGCCGTTTCCCTACACCTTAATTACGCTCCGCGGGCGAGAGGTAACCGTTGAAACCCGCCCACTGCAGTTGGACGGTTCGCCTCGCGTCGTGGACAGCCACGTCCACACCGAGTTTTCCTACTGTGCACAGCGTGAAGTTGACGCTCGCACGGCGATTCGGCGCGCCCGGACGTTCGGCGCCTCGGGAATCTGTCTTGTCGAACACGCACCGCAGATTTACTGTAGGCCGGAGGACTTCTGGGCGGCCAGGCACATACATCAACCGGATATCTGGCGAAGCGAAACACACTCGCGCATGGCGGCCTTTGGAAAAGAAATCCTGCCGCTGAGGAACAGTTTTGTGCGAGTTGGCCTGGAGGTGGAACTCGATGCCGCCGGCGCCATTACCCTGCATGACCGGGACCGCCGGCAGTTGGACTTGGTCGTTGGTGCGGTGCACTGGTTGGCCGAGGACAACGTGGGATTGACCGATGCGCAGGCGGCTGAGGCGTTTATGCGAACCACCGAAAAACTCCTCACCGCCGGGGTGGACATTCTGGCCCACCCGTGGCGCTATTTTCTCCGAGCCGACCGCCCTGTGCCCGTGGACCTCTATCCGGACCTGGCGGATCTTCTGGCCGCCACGCAGACGGCTGCTGAGATCAATTTTCACG
>JASLZV010000269.1 GCA_030754715.1 Phycisphaerae bacterium | reverse complement strand
CAGGCCCTGAAAGACGGGATACACTCCGCGTTTGTTGCCATCGGCCTGCAGGTGCAGCCGCTGACCTCCCTGGCAGCGTATCATCTGGGCGTCATTCCCGATGGCGCGGTGGCACTGCCGGGCGGCGCTGCATTTACCGTGGATCCCCCGGTGCCCTCGAACCAGGCGCGGGGCATCCTTCTGGGGTACTTCGGTACCGCCGGCGTCACCAGCCATGTGCTGGTGGTGAACCTGGACTACACCCAGGCGGTAACCACGACCGTGGTCGGCCCGGGGCCGCTGGAGGTGTTCAACGCGACGTCGCGAACTTGGAGTGCAGCGTCGGGCGGGTCGCGGGCGCAGGTAAGCCTGTTGCGCGGCGGCGGCAAACTTGTGCGCCTGGCGGGGTTGCAGGAATAGTCCAGAGTTCAGTTGCTCGGTTCGCATCGATCGGATTGGACCGATTGGACTGAACACTGACACCTGATACCGAACACTTACGCTGAAGCCTTATCTGGCCAGGCTTCTCGCCATTATCATCGCCTTCCCCTTGTCCACGCTTGTCCGCTAATTTCCGCGCTTGTAACAGGCTGAAAGTTCACCAAAAGTCCACCACTACTGGCGGGGTAGGGGGTAGGGCACCTTGGCCGGGTGACTTTGACTATCAATATCTCCGCGAATCCGCCGCCACGATTGTTGTCATTGTCCGACAGGTATAGCAGAGTTATGCCAATCCGGTGACCCCGTGACGGATGAATCGTCGCCCGCCTTTCGTTCGCGACCCGGCAGCAGTTTCTTGCCGTTTTTGTCGCTGGTAATAATTTGCCAGTCGATTACTTATTGCGCCATGCGCAGGCGTTCAATCAGAGCCCTCGCGCTTATCTGCCTCGCGTTGATGCTGGCGTCCGCTGTCCTCGCCCCTCCCAGTGGCGACGATGCAAATAGCGACCATGCCGAACGCAAGACCACTAATCCGGTGCCGGGGCAAGATGCCGATTCGGGCAGTTCAACTGCCGCCTCAGAACTGTTTGAACAGTTATTTGGCAGCGAGGCTGATGATCAGGTTCAGGGCGACTGGCGACAGGCGCTATCCGTCCTGAACGAACGCAGCAATAGCAGTGCGAACAACCAACCTCTAGGTTTCGGTGATCTGGTTGCGAGATCCGGAGGACGGAGGTAATATTGGCGAGTGATAACACGTGTATGAATTATTCTTTTAACAGAAAACCAGGAGACAGACGAAATGAAAAGATCACTTGTGCTGATTGCGATCATGACCACGTGCTGCTGGGCGAATGCTCTCCCCGGCAAGGGGCGTAATCCAGGCGCCGTTGCGCAAGTTTCTGCCGGTGAACTGACGGTGGCGAATGCTTCGTGGTGGGGGTTCGACAGCGAGGATGCGACAGCCGCGCTGCAGGGCGCGATCGACTCGAAAGCAAAGACCGTCATCGTTCCCTACATGGGCAAGCCATGGACTCTTCGGCCCCACAGGGATATTCCGCCTCGCACTCGCTGCGCACTCGCCCTTCGCAGCAATCTGGAACTGGTCTTCGAGCCGGGTGTCGTGGTGCTGGCCAAGAAGGGCGAATTCACAGGGAGATGGGATTCACTCATCTCCGTGCACGATCAGTCCAACATCACCATTCGCGGTTATGGTGCCGTCTTCCGGATGCGAAAACGGGACTATCCAAAAACCGGGGAGCACCGGCACGCACTTCGCTTGATAGGCGCCAAACGGATTCTCGTTGAAGGTCTACGGATGGAGAGCAGCGGCGGTGACGGCATCTACATCGACAAGGGCAACCGCGGCGACGGGTGCGAGGACGTGGTGATTCGCGATTGCGTCTCTCACGATAACCAGCGGCAGGGGATCAGCGTGTGCGACGCCACAAACATGCTGGTGGAGAATTGCGTCTTCTCGGGAACGGAAGGCTATGGCCCGCAAGCGGGCATTGACTTCGAGCCGTACCTCCCGGAACAGAAGATGATCAACTGTGTTTTTCGCAACTGCTTGTTCGAAGACAACGTTGGCCATGGCATGTTCGTTCGTCCGTTTGATACCATCACCAGCAAGAGCGAGCCGATCTCGATTCGTTTCGAGAACTGCATCGCCCGAATGACTAAACCGGGCACGGGCGGCGATAGCGGCATGTGCGCGCGTGTACCGGGCGATCAAGGCCCGACAGGCACGATCGAGTTCATCAACTGCGTGTCGGAAAACTTCGGACAGGCAGGGGCCAACGTTTACGGTCTGTCGTTCGGTAACCTGAAGATACGTTTTGACAACTGCAACTGGATCAACTCGGGAGGAACGGCGGTGGTGCTCAACATGCAACATCCGTCAGCGAAGGGAACGGGCGGCGTCGAGTTTGTGAACTGCTCGGTGTACGAGGAGAAAACGGGACCGGCCGTGCAGGCCATAAGCCTCAAGGGCGACGATTATGGCGACGATATAAAGGGTGAAATCAGGGTGCAAAACAAACACGGCGCCCACTTCGCGTCGGAACCGCGCGGCCTCAAGGTCAATCTGCTGCGCGTTGTCGATAGTACGACCGGCACAGTTTTCGCCAATACCGGCCCTGCAGAGGTAACCGGGCGGATCATGCCGGCCCTCGATCGGCGCGCCGGCGATATACCGGGGTACGATGACGAGGCCACCTTCGGCGAGTTGTGGGCCACGCACGATTTCATCGCCGATCTGCCGAAAGTCTGGTGGTTCAGGCTCGACTTCAAGGATCAAGGGCAGAAGCAGGACTGGGGCGGTGTTGTTTTCGACAAGACGATGTGGCAGCCGATCAAGATCGGCGAGTGGTGGGAGCCGCAGGGCCATCAGTACGACGGCATTGCTTGGTATCGCGTCGATTTCGACGTGCCGCCAGCGGCGCAGGGCCACAAGTTGGCGCTTTCATTCGGCGCGGTCGATGACTCGGCCTGGGTCTACCTCAACGGTAAGCAGATCGGCGAGCATAACTTTGGTGGCATCGGCTGGGATAAGCGCTTCGAGATCGCGCTCGGTGATGCAGTGAAGATTGGCGAGACCAACGTCCTGGCCGTTCGTGTTCGTGACCGCTTGAACTATGGCGGCATCTGGAAGTCGGTAAAGCTGGCCGGGGAGAAGAGAACAGATTGAAAACCATTGGGAAGCGAGGGTAGCACTGGCAAGAGGGAAACTTGCAGAGAACCGAACTGTATCAGATACATAACCATTTCACAAAGGGTCAGATATCTATACATATCTGACCTTTTAACATGACACAATGTGTCTAGTTTTGGGGTCTGTTCTTGCTGGCTCCAAACGTTGTAATT